>JAIBAJ010000042.1 GCA_019695265.1 Bacteroidia bacterium
CGCAGAATCTTTAATCTCATAAATCCCGAAGTGCTTAAAACGCACTTCTCTTGCCTTCCTTTTATAATTTATCATCTACAAAAGCATTTTAAGCATGTTTGGGACACTTTTTTTGCCAGAACACAAGAAGTCGAATGTTATATTTTTCAAATTAGATGCTCTTAAATCGAACCATTTTGAAGGATATTAAACGAAAAATGGCGTCTAAAGGTGGTTTTTGGACAAACTGTCGCTACCCGGGGCTTTAGTGCTCTGAATAGGCGGATGTGCTTAGATAAAAAAGGTAAGCCAAATTAATGACTTATTACTTTAATTTCATTTGGGCAAAGTAAGGGTGATCTGGATGCACCGCTAATTCTTGCTGCTGTGGGAGTATGACCACATCCATGTCTTCCATTGGAATTGCCCCCAGCAAAGGTTCATTATCACCAGGAAGTACTATTGCACTGGTAGTACATCTTCTATTTTTAAACCTAAGGTCAATGGGCCCCACCACATCATATTCTACAATATGCCCATTGGCCAATTGCGCCTTACGTTTTTCAACAAATGGCAATTGGAGCTGCTCCTGTATATTTTCGTTAATGCAGAGATAGATACTTCCTGTATCAACCAGCATATTCACTTTCATACGTTTTATATCGGCCTCATCCATATAATTGCGACGAACCATTTCGATATCGCCGCTATTGATGAGTTCAATTTCTGCATATACTAGTCCCATCGTATTTGTTTTTGCAAATATATTCGTTTTGAAACCAATAGTAGAGGCTATGAGTGAATTAGGATTTTAAAAAAAACAGGTCATACTTCCCTAACCTAAACCTATACCATTGTTCTAAAAATCCACGTCTTTTAAAAAAATATGAATCCCATAGCATCGCAGTAATGAAGATACCAAGTTGCATAATTTAAAAAGGCAATTGAAAAGGATTGGATTTTTTATTCAGCCCTGGAGGAAGCACTCCCACCGGGCAACGATTGGAGCAAGTACCCCACAGGGATGCGAAGTGCTAACGCAGCAGACCGAGGAGTACTGCGGAAAGCGTGACCTTTTTGCCCTTGACATTTTTTTTAAATAACGCACAAAGGCTTAGGCAAAAAGGGGCCCGCCAAAATATTTAAAGAAGTAAATTTTGAATTTGATTATTGCTTTATTTCAACGACATTTTGGGAATATAGGGTCTTTCGGGATGAACGAGTAATTCTTGTCTAAGCGGATCAATAATTACATCCATATCTTCCATTGGAATGGCGCCCAATAAAACTTCAGAATTTCCAGGCAATACCATAGCCGTTGTGATGGATTTCCTGTTTTTGAACCGAATCTCAATCGGACCCACCACTTCCAATCCTATGGTGGTTCCATCGGCTAGACCTGCTAATTTCCTATCGACCACACGTAATCCGAGTTGAAGCTTAATCTCTTCGTTGATGGCTAACATGTAAGCACCACTATCTACTATGGCGGATACTTTGGTGCGGCGTATTTCTGATTGATCGATAAATCCTCTTTCAGCTACCGCCGTATCTTCTGCATTAATAAGTTCTATATCAGCATACACCAGTCCCATGAACAAAAATTGAGTTGCAAATATACGCTAAACTTTTCAGGAAATCCGAATATCAAATCCCCTACTTCAAGTGAAAAACCGGACCATTCGGATGAGCCGGATTGTAATCCAGCTTTCCTTCAGCAGGTAAAATGGCTAAATCCATCAATTCCATAGGTACGGCTCCCAATAATGGTTCTGCATTGCCTGGCATCACAAAAGCATCCACCTCGCAACTTCTTTCTTTGTAAATAACTCGAATACCCGAAACTGATTCTACTGTTCGGTTGGTGCCGTCAGCTAAGGTGACAACTAATGGAATGCCTTGTTTTAAACCTAACTTCTGTTTAATTTCTTCGTTGATGGTCAATCATATTACACCGCTGTCTGCCAAAATTCTTGTTTTGGTTCTGCGAATTTCTGATGGCATTTTATACCCTTCTTCCACCAACAATTCATCTTTAAAATTAACTAATTCGATATCAGCATAAACTAATCCCATGGATTTATATTTAAACAAACATAATAAACTATTGCCTCTGAAACACCTTCAAATTTCATTTAGGTATTCCGAATTTCTAAATATTTCCAAATAAGCACTTTCCATAATGACCAGCCCTTACCTTTGCATAGATTATGAAAGTGGAATTGGATATTACCCCTTTGAATGAATGGCTACCATTGGGCGATGAGCCTTTGTTGGTAGCGGGTCCATGTAGTGCTGAGACGGAAGAACAGGTTTTGGAAACTGCTCGACAGGTGAAAAACCTAACTCCGACAAAAATTTTCAGAGCAGGCATCTGGAAACCTCGTACCCGCCCCGATAGCTTTGAAGGCATGGGTGAACCGGCCTTGAATTGGGTTGTAAATGCAGGACAAGAAAACGGATTACTTACCGCTGTGGAAGTAGCCAATTCTTCGCATGTAGAAGCTGCTCTGAAAGCAGGTATCGATGTGCTTTGGATTGGTGCCAGAACTACCGTAAACCCTTTCTATGTTCAAGAAATTGCCGATGCTGTTCGCGGAACTACTATTCCCGTGTTTGTAAAAAACCCGGTAAATCCAGACCTTCAATTGTGGCTGGGGGCTTTTGAAAGGTTTAACAAGGCCGGAATTCGTAAACTGGTTGCTATACACCGAGGATTCTCTTCCTACCATGAAAAGGTTTTCCGAAATGCACCGGATTGGAAAATCCCCATCGAATTGATGCGCATTCAACCCAACTTGCCCCTAATTTGCGACCCCAGTCATATAGCTGGCGACCGGGAACTGCTGCACCAAGTAGCCCAAAAAGCCCTTGACCTGGACATGAAAGGTATCATGCTCGAAACCCATCCAGACCCCGACCATGCCTGGAGCGATGCCAAACAACAAATAACACCTTTCAGACTAAGAGAACTATTTAACTCCCTCATTTTCAGAAAAAAAGGTAGCGAAAACCTGGACTTCAATTCCAAACTGGAAGATTTAAGGCATGAAATTGATAAACTTGACCGCACCTTAATTGATGCCATTGGTCAACGCATGAAAATCATTGCCGAAATTGGCCATTATAAAAAAGATAACCAAACGACCATTTTGCAACTGGAACGTTGGAACCAAATTCTGCAAAACGCCCGTAATTACTCCGAAATAGTTGGACTTGACCGGGAATTTATTGTTTCTGTTTTCAACCAAATTCACCTCGAAAGTATTAAAATACAAACCGAAGTGATGAACGAAACCGAACGCAAAAAACAATTGCCAAACTAGGGAAACAAAGGAATTAGGCCGTATGCCTGTTGGATATAATCCAATTAGGCTTCCCTTCGATTTGCCAAAACCAAAGTAGCACCTGCCTTTGCATCAGTAATTTCAAACTAGTTTTTACACCCATTCATTAAATACATGAGTAGTACTTTCCTGTATTTTAGATAAAGACAGATATGAAAGATGAACCTTTCTAAGCTAAACCCGATTGAAATGAAAAGCCCGAATGCGTCGGATCAGGCGTTGGCCGGACTTGCAATGAAAAGCGGGACAGGAGATTTTTCAAAGGGTTGAAGATTGTTTCCAAAAACAAAAAACCCCCTTTTTCAAGTCATCTCAATACTTAAAACTTCAGATAGGCCTCTAAACCATGCAATCCACCTTCGCGGCCAAAACCGGACTCCTTGTAGCCACCAAACGGCGAAGTAGGATCGAATTTATTGTAAGTATTAGCCCAAACCACCCCGGCTCTCAACTTTTGAGTGAGGTTGAAAATTTTAGAACCTTTGTCGGTCCAAACCCCGGCCGACAAGCCATAGGGCACATTGTTGGCCTTTTCAATTACCTCTTCGATGGTGCGGAAAGTCTGAATGGCAAGCACCGGACCAAAAATTTCCTCCCTTGAAATGCGGTGACTTTGGGCCACATTCGTAAACAAAGTTGGACGGCAAAAGAATCCCTTTTCAGGCAAGGCACAAGCACTTTGAAACATTTCGGCACCTTCATTTTTGCCAATTTCGATGTAGTCGGAAATGGTTTTTAATTGAGATTGGGAATTGATGGCACCGATATCGGTATTTTTATCCATGGGATCGCCCACAATCAGGCTATTCATTCGGAACTTAAGTTTTTTAATCACGGTATCGGCAATATTTTCCTGCACAAACAAGCGGGAGCCGGCACAACAAACATGACCCTGATTAAAGAAAATACCGTTTATGATGCCCTCAATTGCCTGATCAATTGGCGCATCGTCGAAAATGATATTGGCGGCTTTACCACCTAGTTCCAGGGTTAACTTTTTCCCGGTTCCGGCCAGTGATTTCTGAATAATCTTACCCACCTCGGTTGATCCGGTAAAAGCTATTTTATTAATATCGGGATGGTTAACCAAGGCCGCCCCTGTTGATCCAAAACCGGTAACAATGTTAACAACACCTTCGGGCAATTCGGCATCCTGGAGAATTTCGGCCAGTTTTAAGGCAGTTAATGGGGTTGTTTCAGCAGGTTTTAGCACTAAAGTATTGCCACAAGCCAAGGCAGGAGCAATTTTCCAGGCAGCCATCAGTAAAGGAAAGTTCCAAGGAATAATTTGTCCTGCAACGCCCAAGGCTTGGGGCTTACGTCCGGGAAAGGCATACTCCAGTTTATCCGCCCATCCGGCATAATAGAAGAAATGGGCAGCCACCAGTGGAATATCAATATCTCTGCTTTCGCGAATCGATTTACCCCCGTCAAGAGTTTCAATCACAGCCAGTTCACGGCTTCGTTCCTGAATCATTCGAGCGATGCGAAACAGGTATTTTCCCCGTTCGGAGGCCGGCATTTTCGACCAAACTTCGGAATAGGCTTTGCGGGCCGCTTTAACAGCTTTATCAACATCCTTTTCATTGGCTTCAGCAACCAGGGCAAGCGACTTCTCCGTGGCCGGATTAATTGTCTCGAAATACTTACCTGACGAAGGTTTAACCCATTTTCCACCAATAAATAAATCGTATTTTTCTCGGAGTTGGATATGTGAAGCACTTTCCGGAGCTGCGGCATAAGGCGCATCCCAGCCGGACAAGGCAATGGAAGTTTCTTTCTTCTTCATGTTGACAGATTGCAAATTGAAGCATTTTTTCAATACAAAAGGCGCAATCAATCCCATAAAAGCGAACATTCAGCACAGGATAAGTCCCCATTTTTTTAGATTAATAAAAATTAGGCGGGCCCCTCCGCACCGAGTAAAGTTGCAAACCCTTAAGCCAGGTGCAAGTGCGTAGGGCCAGGCTATCGCTAATACTCCTCGGCCTGCTCCGCTACCGCTGCACAGTCCTGTGGGGTATCACGCTCTATCCTTGCCCGAACGGTATCTATGTCTTAATTGCGTTCATAACCGGTTGCGGGGTCTACTCGTTTCGGTAAGTGGGGGTATCGCTGATGCCAACTACCTTCGAAATGACCTATGGAAAAGAACAGAACCCAGAGCCTTGACCCTTTTCTTCAAAACTCAATCCTCTCCCCTTCCGGTGATTGGTAATAGCTGGCATTTTTTTCATGGTGAACAAAACCGGTTCTTCCGTCAGGGCAGGTTAAAATATATTTTCCCATTTTCCAATCCTTCAATGTAAATTGAGGATCAGCTATCTTTTTATACTCTTTGGAGTATACTCCAATTAATCCGTTTTGAGTCACATAAATGGCGGGGTCGTAGAATTCCAATCCATCAAAAATTACCGGCATTTCCACTTTGCCTTGGGTATTAATTATACCGAATTTCTTTTCCTTATTCACACAAAAATCTCCATGGTACGAAGAGATATGATCATATTCCATGGGTATCTCTACCGCACCATCGGTATTGACAACCCCAAACTTTAAGTCCTTTTTTACGATTAATTGCTTTATTCCCCAATAATAAATATAGGTATAATCCTTCAATTGGCAGATCGGCCCTAAGGTTGAATCGAACAAAGCGCAGGATTTTAGCTGATAACCTGTATCCCAATGGCTAATGTGCGGGATAGTTTTTAGTTCTTCTTTACTTTTCAGGTTGGTACACATGAAAATACCATCGTGTAACACCCGAATATCATCATAAACAAAATCCAGGAGTATATTTCCTTTCAAATCTATCAGTCCACATTGATTATTTTTAAACACCATCAGGTAACGATCATTCCGTAAATTGGATTCGGGATAGCCATAGCTAAGGCTGTCTGTGCTGGTGCTGTAAATGGGAGGGACAACCACATTCAGGTTAGCATCCAGAAGGCCAAATAACGGTCCTTTATTGACCACTAGTAATTCTTGCTTGCCCTCGTATAATTGAAATCTCCTAATATCGTCATAAATCGTTGGAAGCACCATTTCCCCTTTCCGATTGATAAGTCCCACCTTATTGTCTACTCCATAAATTTTGAAATGGCGCAGACATTCGCTGTAATCCCGGATGGCAAAAAGCGATGTTTCATTGGAATTAATAAAGTCAATTTTCCTAAGAAAACGTGTATCAAGCCTAATATCCGGGTAGGATTTTACAATTTCACCGGCTTTGTTTCTAAAGATATAGGTATTTTGTGGTGCCGGACCCATAACGGAGGCCCAGGTTAAACCTCTGGGTTGCGTTTGTTCTTTATAATCTACCCTATTTTGCCAGGCATCGTAGCTAGGAATGATGATTAATTGAAGTTCCTGTTCAAAAGGGAAATAGAAGGTATCGGGTAAGATTTTAGAATCACCCAATAGGAAAGGCGATACCTTTTGAGCGGGAGCAAAGAAGAAACAAACCAGGAGAATAACTAAAGATAGCAGTGCTTTCATATTAATTGGCAAATACCGAGTATACAGTATGTTAGGCCTATTTTTCAATAGGAATTAATACCTAAAATTGGACTAAACATAATGTACATTCGGTATAACGTTCTTTTTGGTAAGTGAGGAAAGATGAAGGATTTAAACCTAAACACCTCTCCGAAAACGGCTCTGACCTACCATTACCATGCCAAAAAGGAAACAAGGATGGGAGGAATGGAATTTACCCCTGGGGAAAATGATTGTGGAGAAATTGGTGAGAATGAATATCTGCGGAATGGAGAAAGGGGGTAGAGGGGGGGAAATAGCAGACAGTGTCTGTTGAATTTTTTTGGGGGGGGGAATTGGAGTTATTCTATGGAAAAGCCTTTTCCATTTCAATTTTTGAATACGTTATTCCGGTGCCAATCAAAATTCTCCATCAGAGGATAGTAACTTTTCATATTTGGCAATTTTAGCTCTTTGCCCTCAAAAGACTTTATGCTATAAATGGTCGAATCTTCCTTAAACGCGCCGGAAACAATAACCTTATATTGTTCATCAATTGCTATCAAACCTCTGTCGAAGGCACGATGTAGGTTAGGACACAAAGCAATACCATTGGTAACAGTATCATCGAAGCTAATGCTGAATGGAATTATATGACAGGCATCAATCATGGATACATTTATAGTTGCATCCACCTTCATTTCAGAAATGCAGCAGGTGTTGTTATAGATTTTTGGTATTTCCCTTTTAAACAAACTTCCCCGAATAAAAATCTCTTCTTCGTTATTCTGATCAAATAGGTCCTTAATTTCCTTTCTATATTCCACGGAATCTTCATTCAATATTTTTCCTTCAATAGATTCAAACAATTCCAATTGTTGATGCGAATTGTTAACGAAGCGATTCTTTGTCTCTGGGAAATACTCATCCAATAAAAATTGCTGCAAAATGGCATTGCTCTTTTTATCAATTACGAGTAAAAACAAATCATTTTCAATTAAGGCAAATTCCACAGCTGCATTCAGATTAGAAAAACTCTTCACCAAAGACCCCATTCTATCAAGGTTATCAAATCCAAGTTTAGGAATAAGCTTCCAAAATTTATCACTTTTCAAGTAGTAGAAAGGGTAAGAAATTCTGCAATCATGTTTACTTGTAACCAGCACATTCCAGTTAGCCTTGAATAAGGCCACCAATTCCGGAGTAATATAAATGCGTTGATCTTGAATCAGGTTATTTTGATAGGCCTGCAATACCGAAAGCAATAATATAGGCTTATGGGGCGCAACACCATGAGCCCTGTCAAGCCTTAGCCTTTTAAACGATTGGAGATATTTTTGGATGGGTTGCAATTTTTTTTTGGGGTAGAGGGCTTTAGACTTTGAATTGAATAAGAAAAATTACAATCATTGAGTTTCTTAATATTTTTATTCGGTGTTCACATTGGCGCTTAGTTAGAAGGCTAAAATTAAAACAACTATTTCAGTATTGCATACTCATCCATTTTTGCTCGAAAAGTACAAATAAACCAACAATAGCTTAAGGCTTACAAATTCCAAACAGTGATCCAAATGAGTCGATTAATATGTAGCTTGTTCTTGCTCCACATCATTAGTTCCATTTTGGATAATAAGTTTCTCTATTCATACAATTAAATCCCTAGTGGCTGTGTCGTTTGAAATATTAATAAAAACAGAGCTTGTTCTTTGTTAATTTACCGTATTAATCTATGAGGAGCAAATATCAATAATGGTCTTCCGCTTACCCTACTCTCAACTTTGCGGCATCTTTCCAGAGATAATGAGGCAAAGGTTCACTTAAACCCCATTCAATACTCATAGGTTTTGAACCATAATAAGAATTAATTGAGCCCTCTCCTACAAAAATATACCCCATTGTATTACCAAATTCATCATTTGATTTCTCTCTAATAAAAAGCAAAATCTTCTTTTCATTTTTCTTATGTTCTATATAAGAAATACCTTTGGGAGTGGAGGGGCCAGCAGAATTTTGACTTTGCCAATGAAACAGTTGCTCACTTATGGCATAATCATCATACATAGTAGAAGGCGAAAAATCTTCCTCCGATTTAATAAGATTAATAAATAATAGTTCGGTATTCAAATTCTTATTTTCTGCTACTCCTACTCCAATTCGATTTGACGAGGCGCTTTCAAATGTATTCATTCCAAAGGCAACCAATATCTGATCCCTTGTATAACGTGCATGCAATTTCAATGGTTGAGAATAGGGTAAATCCATATCAATCTCTTTGAAATCAATTTTATCAATAAGAATTTCCATCAATTCAATTATTTCCTCCACTAACACATTATTTTTTCCAATTTCTTTTATTGAATCTTCTAAAGATGGAAATCCACCTGCATTTTGCCACACATCATAGTGAAGCATTAATGCCATCGATTTCTCAACTTCGGTACTTGATTCTAATTGAATATTGAACCCCTTTTTGGCTAGTTCTAAAATAAAATTGAAATAGCTACTAGATGCCGTTGATAGCCATTTGTTTTTGATTGCCGAAAGTATTTGAATTTCATTGTCAGATTGAAAATCCTCCAATACACCAGCCATTTGGCAAAGTCTTTTCCATCCAAAATTTCTATTCTTCTTGTAAAGCAATTGTAAAGGAATGTCAAAAAAAGTAATAAAGTTTTTAAGATTAAGTTCAAGTGTTGTCTGGTTTTGAAACAATTTTACTTTCTGTATCAGTTGAAGACTATTAAGGTTGGTTGCCGCGGTAATATTCCCTAAAATAACATCTTTTGCCTTCTTTTCTAATATTATGGAACAACCCAATGGCAAATGAGGAAAATTATCCTCGACTTCCTTTTTTACAGGGGTCGATGTTTTACCAATTAAGGCCCTAAACTTATTTTCAAAATTATATTCTGGTCTGGCATTTCCTACAAAATCCAGGACAGTTAAACTATCCTTTCCTTCTGCTAATCGCAACCCCCTTCCCAATTGTTGGAGAAAAATGGTTAAACTTTCTGTTGGTCTTAAAAATAACACGGTATCAATTTCCGGAATATCAACGCCTTCATTAAAAATATCCACAACAAACAAAAAGTTGATTTCCTTTTTTAGGAGCTGTCCTTTGATTACATCCCGATTCCCATCATTTTGGCTGGTTAAATAATCCGCTTTGAATCCAGCTAAACAAAATTTCTCAGCCATGAACTGGGCATGTTCAACCGATACACAAAAGCCTAAGGCTCTTACTTCATAAATATCCCTGGTGTACTTTGCCAGTGCCTTAATAATTTCCCCTACTCGTCTATCGCTGCTTGTATAAATTTTGCTTAATTCGCTTGGCACATATTTCCCCTTTTGCCATTGCACTTGACTTATATCTATACTATCTGAAATTCCAAAATATTGAAATGGACTAAGCAACTTTGCATTCAATGCTTCAGGCAATCTAATTTCTGCTGCAATCCTTCCATGAAAGTCTTCTTTAATATCACCTCCATCCATACGCTCTGGCGTTGCAGTTAATCCTAATAGTATTTTTGGATTAAAGTATTTAAGAATTCCTCTGTAAGATGAGGCAGTAAGATGATGACATTCGTCGATTACAATGTAGTCGAAGTAATCCTTTGGAAAACCAATTGAATCTAACCTATTATTTATGGTTTGAACTGATGCAAATACATGCTCATAGGTATTTGGAATATTCCCATCCACCCATAATTCGCCAATATTATTATCCCTTAAAACACCCTGAAATGTATATAAAGCCTGCTCCAAAATCTCTTTCCGATGGGCCAGAAAAAGCAATTTTGAAGATTTATTCTGATTTCTGAATTTCTTATAGTCAAATGCTGAAATCACTGTCTTTCCAGTACCTGTGGCCGCAACAATTAGGTTTCTAAATCTATTATGTGTAATTCGTTCAACCTCTAACTTCTCTAGAATCTCGTTCTGAAAATAATGTGGTGTAATATCAAAAAACGAGGTGTTACCCACAGTTATTGACTTTGAATTTTTGGCCTTGCTTAAGGAAGTGATTAGTTTTTCCTTATGGATGTTTTCATCAAAAAGCTCAAATTCATTACTTTGCCAATAGGACTCAAATGTTTTTTGAAACTTATCAATTATATGACTAACCTCTTTAGTTGTAACTTTAATATTCCATTCTAAACCATCCGTTAGGGCTGACCTAGAAAAGTTGGACGAACCGATATAACCAGTATGAAATCCGGAATTTCTAAAAAACAAATAGGCTTTAGCATGAAGCCTTTCATTCCCGGTATTGTACGAAATCTTAACTTGGGTATTTTTCAGTTGGGAAAGCAACTGAATGGCCTTATAATCAGACGCTCCCATATACGTTGTGGTAATAACGCGTAATTCACCGCCACGCTGGGTAAATTCAGTTAATTCCCTTTCTAAAATAATTATTCCTTTAAATTTAATGAAGGAAACAAGCAGGTCAATTCTATCTGATGACAGGATTTCCTTCTTTAATTCACTTTCGAGCGACAAACCAACATTACCACCGGTAAACAATTCACTATGGGTTAGCCTAGTATAAGGCGTAATTTCTTTAAGTCTAAGGTCATAGTTTGAAAAATGATCATCAACCCGATTAAATACCGCCTTTAGTATTTCCCCTTCTAATTCAACTAGATTTTTTTCAAAATCCTCATATTGTAGCACCTCCTTTAAAAAGCGAATTATTTTGTTGGCGATTTCAATTTGCAATTCTATAGGATTCTCCCCTTTTACACTCTCCAGGGCAAACTTAATAGTTTGGGAAAGATGCCTGGATAGCATTTCGGAGGCTTCCTGCTTATCTATTTTTACCTTGTTAATATAATAGGCATCCTTATCAAGCTCATTTAATTTCTGAGTGATTAATTTGGTAACAAGTTCTTCATATATCCCCTGTATCATTGTGCAATATACTCCTTTACAATTGGAAAATCTGCTTCGGACCAATCCAAACTAAGCAATTCATTTTTCGTTAGGTAGTTGAATTCAGCATGCTCTTTAAGACATATCGAACCGCCTGTTTGTTTGGCAATAAATGGAATTAATTCAATAGAAATATGAGGATAATGATGAACCGACGAATTCAATTTTCTTAAGATAGCAATATCCAAATTTAATTCCTCTTTTACCTCCCGAATTATACAATCTTCTTCATTTTCTCCCATTTCTATTTTACCACCAGGGAATTCCCATTTTAAAGGAAGTTGCATAACTGCGCTTCTTTTTACAGCAAGGGTCTTACCTTCGTGTTGAATAATAGCACAAGTTACTTTTAGCATTCCCTCCCTTTAAGTTTTTGTCAAAGTTAATTACTTGCAGAAATGTTCTGGTTAGCACTATCCCCATTTATTGCCGGCAACGGTTTGCGGGAAGGAGCAGTAAGCAAATTTACCACAAAATTTCATTTTAAGATCGGTAGTTTTTTTGTTCTTCAATGGTTTATATAATCCACCAAAACTACTTATTGCTCTTTCCCGCTAATGTAGGCAGATCTATTTATGATAAAAACATGACGAACCTTTATATTTTTGAAATTACTTTCAGTAATAAAGTAGGTCTTTCTCATTTTTATAATTTTATTATAAGTCCATACAAATTTTACCATTCTCTTTCCCCTTAATTCTTTGGCAGGAAATATTCCAATCTTGTTTTTTCTTAGCTTATATTTTGCATGTCCAATTAAGTCAGAACCATTAAATTTAAATACCATTTCTAGCTTGCCACATTTTTTATATTTATCTATGCAATCGATATCTGAAAGAGCCAAAGAGTCGTTTGAATAGTAATAATTGGCATAATGTTTCCACCCGTCAGGGTTTAGAATGAATGTATTATAGTCAGGATCAATACTAATTTTATCGTCTTTAATTGTGTCTAATGAAAAAGTAGTCTGTCCAATTGTGTCAAAACATGAAAAAAATAAAAAAATTAAAGTCCAACAAGAAGGTCTTCTTGAAAAAATGTCGTAGATGTGTTGAAAAGAGGTCATGTTAAATATGCCGCTAACGGTTTCGGATCAGGTTCCGCGCGGATAGCATGAAAATCTGCATGTCTAAAATACGAAAAAACTGAAATAGAAAAATGCAGCCTGGCTAACCCGTTAACCCAGCGTGTCAACCTGCAAAACACACATCACCCCCTCCCACTTCCACAGCAAATCTAACATCCGCAAATTCCCCAACCCAACTACCTTATTTAACCGTACAGACGCCTAGGACAACCGAAAGGCAGCAAGGGCACACCAAATAAAACTATTTGCCTGACTTATAGGATGACCTTTCTAGATATAGAATCTCGAGCCCTCCTAAAACCTCATCCCCAATCCCACCATAAAATTTCGCCCGGCCTGGGGATAATAAAAGTTAAAGGTATTAAGCCCTCCATAAATATAACTGTAGGTGTAACCATTGGGCTCATACTTCACATTGAACAAGTTGTTGATTTGAACCGATATACTTAATTCCTTCAATACCTTGGTTCTCCAGGCATAATTGATGCGTAAATCGTTGACAAAGAATGGGTCTAAACTTCGACTCTCTTGGGAAGTATTGTCTAAGTATTGCCGACCTACATACTTCTCGGTTAAGGTTAAACTCAAACTATGTTTGGAGGTTTGAATGGGGCTGTATACCAAACTCCCCGCCGAAATAAGCGATGGAGATAGGGCAATGTCGGTTTGTTGGTAGGTGTTAACTACCTGCCCTCCGTTGTCGTAATCGTCTAGGTATTCCTTGAAATTCAAAATTTTGTTACTACTCCAACTGAGGTTGGCTTGAACTACCAAGGCTTTCACAACCTTCACCCCGACCTGTAACTCAAGCCCGGCACGGTAACTGCGGTCTACATTCTGACGGATGTATGCGCCAACATCATTGATTTTGCCTGTTACAACCAACTGATTTCTATAAAACATGCCGTATCCATTCAATGCTATATTCCAAATCTTCCCATTGCGATGGTAACCTAGTTCGATGTCTTGCATCGATTCAGGTTTGGGGCGACTCGACGGCGGATTATCAGTAAAATCGTTTCTAACCGGCTCCCGGTGGCCTACACTGTACGAGGCATAAAGGTAAGAAAAGGCATTGAGGTCGTAAGTTAACCCTGCCTTAGGATTGAAAAACAAATAGTTGACATCTTGCATGGCCTGAGCCAAACTGTCGTTGAATCCCAAAAACCGATAGCCAATATGCCTTAACTGCAAATCTGCAAATAGGTTAAGATGCTGAACCGGTTTCCAGTTGATCTTCAGGTAAGCATTTACATCGGTTTTGTTGGCCTGATCGTTATAATATTCATAGTCCTTGGCAATATTTGGTGCCAGTTCTGCCCAAATAATTTTGCCATAATGCCCTCCATTGTATCTGTTTCCGGCTCCTCCCAATAAAATGTTTAGACTGCGCAAAGGCTTGTAATCCAAGGAAAAGGTAAAACCATAAAAATGATTGTCTAACCACTTTTGGCGGACTAAATCGGTACTAAACAAAGTATCGCTGCCTAAAACGGGGTAATCAAGTCCATAGGAAGCAAAATCTGCATCCTGCTTATACTCTTCGTAATAGCCTTTGCCACGGGTGTAGTGCAAGGCGAAGTTAAAATCAAGTTTGCGGCCCAATTGCTGGTTGAGTAGCATTTGGTAATAATCCTGGCGATAATTGTCGGTTTGGTTTTGATAGGTAAATTCGTTGTAGGTGCGATTGGTTGGAAGGCTATCCTCGGGCACACCGTTCCAGGCTTGATAGGTTTTCTCAACTCCCGAAAAGTGGATAAGCTTGAGGGTAGTAGCTTTCCCGAAATAACCACCGCTTACATAATAAGATTTCAAATTGCTGGATGCCCGGTCAATATAACCATCAGACCCAATAAGCGATAAACGGGCATCAAAAATAAAATGTCCGCCTAGCAGACCTGAGCCAAGCTTGAAGGTATGCTTATGGGTATTAAAACTGCCATAACTATTAAAAATTTCGGCATAGGCTTTTTCGTTCAGGTTTTGGGTTTGAACATTCACACTTCCGCCAAATGCAGCGGCTCCGTTGGTGGAGGTTCCCACCCCGCGTTGCACCTGAATATTCTCCACACTGCTTGCAAAATCGGGTAAATCTACCCAAAACATACCATGACTTTCGGCATCATTCACCGGTATCCCATTGATAGTCACATTAATACGAGTGGCGTCACTTCCCCGGATGCTCATTCCGGTATAACCAACCCCGGCACCAGCATCCGAATTCACCACCACACCGGGCAACTGGTTGAGTAGAAAGGGCATATCTTGTCCAAGGTTGTTTTTTGCCAACTCGGCTTTGCTAAGTTGGTTGTAAGTTCCGGCGGTATTCTTCGATGCCCGGGTTGCCTGTACCACCACTTCCTGGGCCAGGAAAACAGCAGGTTTTAACCCAATATCAAGCTTTTTATTGGCCCATTCGCCTGGATCCAATGCCACGATTGTATCTTTAAAACCTATGAAGGAAATTTTCAAATCAACATTGCCGGATTTGATGTTTTTGATGGTAAAATTGCCCTGAAAATCGCTTTGGGCTTGGTAAAACGTGCCAGCTATCCCAATATTTGCACCCGGAAGGGGTTCGTTGGTGGAGGCATTAAAAACAAATCCGCTTAAATTGGTTTGTGCGGTTGCGATTTGAAATCCAAAAACGCCTAGGGCCCAAAGGCCAATTCGGGTAAATTTTCCCATTTCCTTTTCGTTTTTGCCCATGTGAGAATTCATCCCATACAGACAGGTAAATAAGGAAAACAGGGGCAGCCTTCCTGCAATTATTTAATCTTAACTCCTTAGTCCCTACGCCGGTACTAACCGGATCAGGTTCCTCTCCGCTTGAAAACGAAGAAAGGGTATAATCTCAGTCCTAACAATTTAGGACACCCCTTAAGATTCGAGGCAAAGGTAAATGAAAAATCAGGTAAGACTTATCAAGTTTTTTTTATTTTTTATGATGCGGGCCTTTTTCGCACCAATTTTAGCAAAACTTCCGGGTTATCACTATGCGAAAAAGCCGGGCTATCGCTGCTACTCCTCGGTCCACAGGCTATCGCCGTGTGGCCCTGTGGGGTAGCCTGCTCTATCCCTGCCCGACGCCCGTCCCAACCTGACTTGCAAGAGGCAACAGGACGCACATCGCCCTTTGTTTCCTGCAAATAGCCAATACCAAGGCCTTCCTTCTTTTACTCAACCCAAATGCTACATTGGAGAGACTAAACCTGGCCGCTGCAATTTCAACCCTGCCTATTTTTTATTGCACCAATAGCTTTTGGGAATATTGGTTTTCACCCTTTCTTACTACTATTAAATACATACCGGCCTGATCCATTTTAAAATGGATGTTTGCTTGCTCTGCCAATCCTTGTAGAACTGTATTTCCAAGCATATCAATAACCAGATACGTACTGCCCATTTCCATTTCTAAAGTAAACTCCTCTCCTACTCCTGCAGGATTTGGGTAAACTGAAATGGATTGCTCCCGGGTTGGTTCTGCCACATCGGTTATGATGGTGCACAACGGATTAACTTGTACAGGACTCAATTGATTGGACGGAGAACCATTTCCAACCGATCCCCAAAAATTATCACCCCAAGCCCAAACGCTACCGTCGTCTTTCATGGCTAAACTGAAATTACCCATGGTACCTCCTAATTCTACCACATTGGTCAAACCCAAAGCCATTTGAGGAGTGAAAGCATTTGCGGTATTTCCGTTTCCTAACTGTCCGCTGTAATTTCCTCCCCAAGACCAAACAGTGCTATCGCTTTTCAAACAAATGGTGTGGTTGAAGGCATTGGCGATTCCAATAATACTATCTATACCAATCACCTGTTGTGGATTAGGATTGTCTAAGGTAGTGCCATCGCCCAATTGGCCAAAATAATTCCATCCCCAAACCCAAACAGTTCCATCACTTTTCAAGGCATACGAATGGTTTTGTCCGGCGGCAATGTCAACAATTCCTGTTAATGGCAATTGAAATGGGGTATTTACGCCACTGGATGAAGTGGTTCCATTTCCAATTTGTCCATAGGTATTGTTACCCCAAGCCCAAACGGTGCTATCTTCGGCCAAAGCCAAGGTATGGAAATTACCGCTTGTAAGAGCTACAATTCTAGGCAAACCTGCAACTTGCATAGGTGCTAATTCGCAATAGCAACCGGTTAATCCGGTATAGCCTAATCCCAATTGTCCAAAAGCATTGGATCCCCATCCCCAAACGGTTCCATCCGATTTAAGTGCCAAAGAATGAATGTAACCTGCCGAAACCGCAACGATACTATCCAAACCAAGCACTGTGGCTATATTTAAACTACAGTAACAACCGGAAGTAGTTGGAATTCCATCTCCCAATTCTCCATCAAAATTCCGTCCGAAAGCCTTTACTGTGCTATCGGCTAAGAGAACCAAGGTATGACTGCCTCCTGCACTTACCGATTTCACCTGGCTAATTCCACCCACCGCTAAAGGACTAAGTTCACAATTGCATGCGTTGGAAGTAAGCACCCCTAAACCAAGTTCGTTTTGGTCATTTAAGCCCCAGGCATTAAGGGTTCCATCTTCGCAAAGGGCAATACCATGTCCGGTGCCACCGGAAATGCGCTGTGAAAATGCTTGGCTGGTGAGTACTAAGAATACTGCAACTAGCACTGAATAAGGGGAGTAACTGTTAAATTTCATATTTTGAATTTTGATTGGCAATAGAAGTCAAAGGTAATTTTAACAACATTCTAAGCCCTGAAAATCAATCCAAAACAGGACCCAGGTTCTCCAAAATATTACTAAAATTGACTCGAAATTACCGGCCTGGCTACAGGAAATGGCCGGGAAACAAAGACCATTGGAAACTATTCGATCAGGTATTAGGTATGATTCAGGTTATCTTAACCGAGGCTCGAGGCAAGGATTTTCTGGGAGTAGCCATGAACTCCGAAATTCTTCTGCATTTTCCTATTTTTCCATGGAACATGTGCTTGAAAATCTACCTGGAGTTACACCGGAGTTTGAAAAAGCTGCTTCCATGCAGTTACCTGATAGACACCATGATAGGTTGGGAGTGCACTTACAGACTGAGGTTGCGCATCGGGCAACGATAGAGGCAAGTAGCCCACAGGACACCTACGGCGATAGCCTAGGGGGACGAGGACTACAGCCGAAAGCGTGACCCGAACGCCTTTGCTAGCTTTTTGGGTTTATGCAGTACTGTTGGCGGCGGAGGGGGCCCGCATACTAAGAATTTTAAAAATTGATTTATACGTCATCTGCAGCATTCAACCCGGATTACGCATTAGAATTGCATAAACGCTTGTCGAAATTCACCAGGTAAAGTTGGCGTTTGGCGCGTGTAAATCCGGTGTAAAGCCAACGGTAAAATTCGATGGAGAAATACTCCTCCCCAATCCAGCCGTGGTCGAGATAGACATGATCCCATTGTCCGCCCTGGGCTTTATGGCAAGTAATGGCATAACCGAATTTCACTTGCAAGGCATTGAGATAAGGATCATTTCGAATGGCTTGTGCCCGTTTACGCCGATCCTCCATTTCCTGGTAATCCAGTGAAACCGATTCGTAAAGTTTTTTACTTGCTTCCCAGCCAAGGTTTGGAGATTCAAGAGTAAGCACATCCAGCATAATCGTGCATTCTACCGGTTCATGTCCGGGGTAATCCATCAGGCGTAATGTAGCAGTGGCAAAACGATGTCCGTGCATTTCACGAAAATTCCGGATTTTCTGAACCTCAACGAAATCCCCGTTGGCAATGAATCCTGCTTCGCTATCAGCAGGTAACCAAAAGTAGTTGTTGCGGACTACCATTAAAATATCGCCCCCCCCAATTTCATCGTCGCGGTACAACACCCTAGCCCGTATGCCTTGGTTGTATTGGTTTGCGCGCTTATTACTGCGTGTAATAATTACAGTTTCGTCATGTCCTTGCCGGGCATAGCTTTCATTCAATTTCTCCAGAAAGTTTTCCCCATTCAAATTCATTACATCGGCAGCCATTTGGAGATCCAACCGGTTATCGGGCAATTCCTCGGTAATTTGGCGACGAATTTTAGTAGCATCGGCCAAGATCATGCTATCACTGCTTTGACGAGCTACCTCAGTAAGTTCCATCACCTGAATGTGATTGAGGTAGTAACTGGCCTTAAGGTAATCCGGATTAAGAGCCGGACTAACACTAAGTCCAACCGGAGGCAACTGAGCCACATCGCCAATAAAAAGCAAACGGCAATTTTCACCGGAAAAAACATATTCGAGCAGATTGCTTAACACATCAACAGAATCGGAACTGCTTTTTCCAAATTCAGCATCCTCCCCTTGTATCATACTGGCTTCATCCACAATAAATAAAGTGTCGGTGTGAGGATTGGCTGCTAAAGCAAAAAACATTCCTCCAAACTGGTTGGTAGAGACTTTATATATTTTAGAATGAATTGTTTGGGCTTTTTTGCCTGAATAATTTCCTAAAACCTTAGCGGCTCTTCCGGTGGGTGCAAGCAACACACTTTTCATTTTAATGGCCGGCAATGTTTTAATTATACTTTTTACCAGGCTGGTTTTTCCGGTTCCTGCATATCCCTTCAAAATAAACAATTCCCGATCATGTCCACTTAGCAGAAAATCGGCCAACTGTTTCATAAACGACAACTGGCCATGGGTTGGCTGCATACCAAAGTGCTTAAGAAGCGATGAAAGGAAATGAGCTTGATTATTCAATGGTTGCAATGAAATAAGAGAATATTAATTGCTTGGCGAAGTAAAATTACCGGATTTAATCCTTTTCCCAGTCTTCCAGCAAATCTTCGCTATTCAAAATCCCAAGATAAGAGGTATAACGACTAGAGGCTATGCGGTGTTCGTCTACAGCCTTGCGAACGGCACAACCCGGTTCATTTTGGTGTAAGCAATTATTAAACCGGCAATTTGGAAGTAAAGCAAACATTTCGGGGAAATAATGAGAAACTTCATGTTTTTCAAGGTCAATAACGCCAAACTCTTTAATTCCGGGAGTATCAACAATAAAACCACCGAAACTGAGCTCATGCATTTCTGCAAAGGTGGTAGTATGGGTTCCCTTGCGGTGTGCTTCAGAAATTTCACCAACCCTTAACTTGAGAGTTGGGTCGATAGCATTAAGCAAACTGGATTTACCAACACCGGAATGTCCTGCAAACAGGCAGGTTCTATCTTTCATTTCCTGCTTCAAATCATTCAATCCACTGCCGGTAACAGCCGATACTTTTAGGATTTTGTAACCAATATTCTGATAGAGGAATGCGATGGCGTTGAGGTATTCGGTATCATCGGTATCGTATAAATCCATTTTATTGAAAACCAGCACAGGTTCAATCTTATAAGCTTCAGCAGTGCAAAGCACCCGATCAATAAATCCCATGGATGTTCGGGGACTTGAAATAGTGATTACAACAAAAACCCGGTCGATATTGGAAGCTATTATATGTTCTTGTCGACTTAAATTTACTGAACGACGAATGAGGTAATTGTCTCTCTCCTCAATGGTATTAATCAACCAAACTTCATCATGGCCTTTTATCAAAACCACACGATCGCCTACGGAAATAGGATTGGTGGTTTTACGGCCTTGCAGCCTAAGGTTTCCCCTTGCTCTGGCAACCAATTTCTCACCCTTTTCATTTCTCACCCAATACTGACTTCCGGTCGACTTAATTACCACACCCTTCATTGGCACGAAAATACAGTAATATATTGCTTACTTACCATTTCTTACCCAATTTTCGAACAAATCCAAAGGAAGTGCATTTAATGTATTCTGTTTTAATAATCCAGCTTTACGAGCGACCAAAACACCGTATCGCATATCCTTTATTCCAGCAATTTCATGAGCGTCCGGGTTTATGGAAATCATCACACCTTTTTCCTGGGCATAATGAATCCAACGCCAATCCAAATCAAGGCGATAGGGATGAGAATTCAGTTCAATTACCACCTTATTGGCAGCACAAGCATCAATGATTTTGCGGTGATCGATAGGGTAACCCGGACGAGATAGTAAAAGTCGTCCGGTTGGATGTCCTAAAATTCGGGTATATGGATTTTCAATGGCATTTAATAATCTTCGGGTGGCTTTTTCCTCGTCCATTTTAAGGTTAGAATGAACCGAAGCTATGACCAAATCAAAGGATTTTAGAGTAAGGTCATCATAATCAAGAGACCCATCACCCAAAATATCACTTTCGATTGATTTATACACCCTGAAATTAGTAAAACCGGAATTCAGTTTATCAATTTCCTGCTGCTGTTGTTGAACCCTGTCTACACTTAATCCATTGGCATAAACCGCAGTTTTGCTATGGTCGCTTATGACAAAATAACTTAAACCCTGTTCCTGACAAGCCTTGGCCATTTCGGCAATAGAATTGGCACCGTCGCTCCAGGTGCTATGGTTATGAATACATCCCTTCAGGTCAATGTATTGAATAAGGTCATCCGGCTGTGAGATATCTTTTGCCCAGGAAAGCGTATCCCGGTTTTCACGCATTTCAGGAATAATAAATGGAAGATTGCGAGAAGCGAAAAACTCCGATTCCGAGGAAAAGGAAGTTGGATCAAATGAAACAGCTTCCAGAAATTCAGGACCACTCTGTAATTCAAACAAGCGTGAAGGAAAGTTTGAAGAATCGGCCGGATAAACAACTAAAGGCAATGTACGATTATCGCCCCTAAATAACCATTCAGCTTCGTTTGATTCAACCTGTTCATAACCAAAATCCTGTAAAATTGAAATCAAGGTTGAGTTGGATCCCGAAGATACTTCCAACAGGAATTCCATGCGATTGATTATTTCGCAGGCACGAGCCAACTCTCCAACCCACTCACACCGAAATCCTTTTTCTTGAATCGCTTTCTGAATGGCCAAAGCCAATTCCTCCGCTTCGTAGTAATGCTGCTTCCCTTGATTACTTTGTAGAAATTCAATGCTCTTTATAATTTGCTGTTGGGTTTTCTCTCCAAAACCGGATAAACTAACCAAGCGATTTTCGTTGCAGGCATAGAGCAATTCTCCAATACTTTCCACTTCCAACTCTTTCCAAATAAGCCGAACTTTCTTTGGACCAATACCTTTGATTTTCATCATTTGAATAACACCTAAAGGAGTGTTTTGGATCAACTTTTCCAATTCGGCCATGGTTCCGGTTGAAAGTATCTCCTCCAGTTTGACAAAAATCCCTTTACCAATTCCATCAATAGTCTGCCGTTCAGCTGCCAACATGGTATAAAGTGGGGTTGGAAATTTATCTAAACGGAAGGAGGCAGTATGGTAGCTGCGAGCTTTAAACTCATTTTCTCCATGCAATTCCAGGAGATTTCCCATTAATTTAAAGATATCAGCGATTTCGGAGTTGGATACTAGCATTGTGTGAATACTTTTGCAAAGAAAATGACTTTCAAGAAGCGATTAACATACTACCTGATTGGATTTGGAATTGGGTTACTGGTTGTGGTAATGTTTGTACTACGGGACAAAAAAATTGACTATTGGACACCATCTGAGATGATTAAATCACGCTTGGCAGAAAAACCCTTTTTAACTACTGCACAATCGGATTGTCAACTTCGGTGTTTGGGACTATATCCTGAATTTGTAATGCTCAAGGTAAAGGAAGCCGAAATTGATTATGACAGAAGTGACAAACATGCTATTCCATGTAAAACATACCTATTGATTCACAAAGGAACAGAAATGACCTTTAAAATTTGTCCGCACTACGTTACCTTGGTTTCCATACAACAAACGGGCAAACCTTGCGATTGTAAGTAAGGATTATTCTATTCTGGCAGAAAGTCCTTTTTCCAGTAATGCCTCACAAATAGGTTTTAATTCTTTGAAGCTCCCTGTTTTAACGGAACATTTTCCATTGTGGTGAACAATATAGGCACATTGTTCTGCCTGAAAAGGATGATGTTTACAATACCGAACCAGGCAATAAATTACATGTTCAAAGGTATTATAGTCATCGTTGTAAAGCATAATCTCATTGGATTCTTGCTTTTCTTCCTCCAGGAGCAACTCAGATTCTTCTTCCCATTGGGGTTTAGCAAGGCGAAGTGAATGTTGGAAATTGGATTTCATATTTCGAAAAGTGTCAATCAAATTTACTATTTATTTCCGACTTTTTAAAACAATTTTTTTAGCCTCTTCAACTGATATTGAATTTCCTTTGTAGAAGGCAAGAATAGTCGGCTGAGCTAATCCTTTCCAAGTTAATTCTCGAGTTAGTCTCCATGCATCAGAATAGTTCAGGAACCAACCGGTGGTTAGACTTAAATTACCATGTTGATCCGATTCAACAGTAATTTTATCCAAGTAAGGCAATACTTCATCCGGCAATTTAGAACCAAACAAAGTCATTTCTACCCGATACATTACATCTTCTGCTTCAAACAAATTGGTAGAATCTGAGAGTTGCTTGGTAATTTCATAACGCTCCGTTTTGGTGATATGCGTCATTACCTCCTTGTTACGTGGAATGGCGGAAATTGAATCAATATAGGCAAAATCTGAATTAGCTTTCTCGCTCAATTTACCAATTTTAGACATGGTTTGCCTTACCAGACTTGGATTGGAGTTGGTTGTATCTATATTCGCTAGGATTCCAGCAACAGCATTAAAATTCTTATTGGCTTCTTCCCTTTTTACGCCGGTTTGTCCTTCGATTTTACTAGCAATAATTTCACGTGCTTTGGCTTCTGCCGCTATACGAATCAACAACTCCCTTTTCTTCTTTTCCTCTTTGGATTCGTTGATGGTCCGTTTTACCTCATTGGCAACGGCTTGCGATTCTTTGGCAAGTTCGGTAAGTTTTTTAAGATTGGCCTGAGCTTCTTCCTTTAGACGAGTTTCTTCATCTTGCTTCGCCTTTTCTTCTGCCAATGCCTTTTCTCTTGCAGCCTTTGCAGCTTCCATCTTTTTATTGGCTTCAGCCTGGATAGGGGTAGGTCTGATATTCACAGGAGAAACCTGAGCCCATTCTTTATTTTGATTTTGAAAATGAATTTGAATGGCCGATTCCAACTCTTTGCGAGTTCTGGCCAGGGACAAACTATCAATAACGATAGGTTTACCATTAGCCTTTTTACGAATGTAATCAGCTAATTGAGTATAATTCCAACGTGCTAAGCTATCCTTGGTTAATTGTGCAACATCTTTGGTGGTAGCAGAAGTACCAACAACTGCCCTTTCCGATTTAGCTTTGTCCAAGGCTTTTTGCTGGGCCAATTGTAGGGAATCCTTTTTAGCCTTCTCTTGACGTTTCAGCTCTGCTTTCATTTTAGCTTCTTCGGCTAAAACCAATTTCTTGGCAGCATCTTCTGCTTTCGCAATGGAATCCATTTGAGCTTGCTCTCGGGCATGCTTTTCCATTTCAGCTTTTCTTCTGGCTTCCTCCTGCTTTGTTTTTTCAAAAGCCAATTGCTGTACCTTCTGAATGGAATCAGTTTTTGCCTTTTGTTGAGCTACATTTTGTTCAGCAATAAACTTTTTCCTTTCAGCTTCAGCTTTTTCTTGTTCCTTTAACAAGTTGGCTTTTTGCAACTCCAATTGCTTTTGTTCCGACTCCTTCGAAGTAGCCAAACTTTGCTCGTTTATTTTATCAGTTTTCCTTTTCTCAATCTCTGCCAATAACTTAGCCTCTTTAGCCTTAGCTAATGCTTCAGATTCGTCTTTAATGCGTTTTTGAACATCCTCTTTCAGCCGTTCTTCTGATTTTGCTTTTTCAGGATCTATGGTTTGCTTACCTGATTTCAAATCAGCCAATTCCTGTGCTGCTTGTTTATCGCCAGATTGAGCGCGTTTACTTAATTCCTCTTCCCTTGCAATGGCTATCAAACTAGCCAAAATCTCCTTTTCCTTTTCCACTCTCATTTTTCCAAGCTCTTCCTCGGTTACCACAATAGTTTGTCCGGGTTTGGCATTGGCTTTTATCTGTTGAATTAATTGCTGATTAGAAATGGCTTGTGCATTTCGTTTAGATAATTCCTGCAATTCCTTTAACTTGTCTGCCGGAATATCTTTTGCATCTACTACAACTGTTTTGTTTTGCTGTTCCAATTGAGCCTTTTCAAGTTGACTCAATTTCTTCTCCTTTTCCAAAGCTGATTTCTCTGCTTGGGCAAACTCTTCTGCCAATTGCTTTTTATCAGGTTCAGGCGCTTTAGCTTTCGTTTCTATTGTTACTCCTGCTTTTTTCGCATTAGCCGCTATTGCAAGTCGATCCGCTTCAATTTTACTTTTAAGTTCGGCATCCTTCTGGCGGGCATTTTCCTTTGCCGCAGCCAACAAACTATCATTAAATTTTGTCCCTGCATTGGATTCCGTTGGCTTTTCAGGTGATGGTTTGGATGTATTGGAGGCAGATTTGGCCTTCTCCTGTTCCTTTTTAAGTTGGGTCAATGCCAATTGACGTGCATTTTCCATAGAATCTTCCTTTGCCTTAGACAAACGTTCCATTTCCTCTTTTCGTTTAGCCTCTAAGGCTTGTTCCTTTTCTATGGCTAACAATCTTGCTTTTTTAGAAGAGTCTGCTACGAATCGTTCTCTAGAAATTCTTTCCACTTCCAACCTAAGCTTTTCCTCCTCTGCTTTTGCTTTGGCAATGGCCAGTTGTTCCACTTTTTGAATAGAATCAGCTTTAGCCTTTATTTTAGCCATTCGTTCTTCCTCTGCCCTTTTCTTAGCCTCTTCCTGTTTCAATAATTTTTCGCGAGCAGCCATTTGTTGAGCCCTGGTGATGGAATCTGCTTTAACCTTTTCACTTGCCAACCGATCTGCTTCAGCCTTGCGTATTGCCTCTTCCCTCTTTGCCTTTTCTTCTTCTTGTTTCTTTTTTGCCAAAATCAAAGAATCCTTATCTGCCTGGGCTTTAGCAATTTCCTGAGTTTTTATCAAGGAATCACTTAATCCCTTCCTTTTCGCTTCTTCTCTGAAATTCTTCTCAAATGCCAGTTGCTTAGCTCTACGAGCCGAATCATTTAAAGCTCTTTCTTTTTGAATTTGTTCCGCTTCTTTACTTAAGCGATCTGTTTCTTTCTTTGTACGCTCCAATGCTAACTGATTTGCTTTCTCCAGGGAATCCGTTTTAGCTTTCTCTCTTATTTTGGCAGCCTCTATCTCCTTCTTTTTACCCTCCAAAGAATTGGATTTCTCCAAAGCTAAGCGTTCAGCTTCCGCTTTCTTCTTTGCCTCTTCCGCTTTGGTTTTCTCCAAGGCTAGTTTTTGAGCAGTTTGGATGGAATCAGCTTTGGCTTTTTCTTTGGCTAGACGAACTTCTTCCGCTTTCTTCTTTGCTTCCTCTGCTTTGGCTTTTTCCAAGGCTAGTTTTTGAGCCATTTGAATCGAATCAGCTTTGGCTTTTTCCTTGGCCAGACGAGCTGACTCCGAACTTTTCTTTAATGAATCTGCAACAAACCTTTCCCTTGATATACGTTCTACCTCTAATCTCAACTTTTCCTCTTCTGCCTTTGCTTTGGCAATTGCAATCTGTTCTACCTTTTGAATAGAATCAGCCCTAGATTTAACTTTTGCCATTCTTTCCTCCTCTGCTTTCTTTTTGGCCGCTTCTGCTTTCTTCTTCGCTTCCTCTGCTTTGGCTTTTTCCAAGGCAAGTTTTTGAGCCGTTTGGATGGAATCAGCTTTGGCTTTTTCTTTGGCCAGACGAGCTTCTTCTGCTTTCTTCTTCGCTTCCTCTGCTTTGGCTTTCTCCAAAGCTAGCTTTTGAGCCGTTTGAATCGAATCTGCTTTGGCTTTTTCTTTGGCCAGTCGAGCTTCTTCCGCTTTCTTCTTCGCTTCCTCTGCTTTGGCTTTTTCCAAGGCTAGTTTTTGAGCCATTTGGATGGAATCTGCTTTGGCTTTTTCCTTGGCCAGTCGAGCTTCTTCTGCTTTCTTCCTAGCTTCCTCTGCTTTGGCTTTCTCCAAGGCTAGTTTTTGAGCCATTTGAATCGAATCAGCTTTGGCTTTTTCTTTGGCCAGACGAGCCAACTCCGAACTTTTCTTTAATGAATCTGCAACAAACCTTTCCCTTGATATACGTTCTACCTCTAATCTCAACTTTTCCTCTTCCGCCTTTGCTTTGGCAATTGCAATCTGTTCTACCTTTTGAATAGAATCAGCCCTAGATTTAACTTTTGCCATTCTTTCCTCCTCTGCTTTCTTTTTGGCCGCTTCTGCTTTCTTCTTCGCTTCCTCTGCTTTGGCTTTTTCCAAGGCTAGTTTTTGAACCGTTTGGATGGAATCAGTTTTGGCTTTTTCCTTGGCTAGGCGAGCTTCTTCTGCTTTCTTCCTGGCTTCCTCTGCTTTGGCTTTCTCCAAGGCAAGTTTTTGAGCCGTTTGGATGGAATCAGCTTTGGCTTTTTCTTTAGCTAAACGAGCTTCTTCTGTTTTCTTCTTCGCCTCCTCTGCTTTGGCTTTCTCCAAGGCTAGTTTTTGAGCCGTTTGAATTGAATCAGCTTTGGCCTTTTCTTTAGCTAAACGAACTTCTTCCGCTTTCTTCTTCGCTTCCTCTGCTTTGGCTTTCTCCAAGGCTAATTTTTGAGCCGTTTGAATTGAATCAGTTTTGGCCTTTTCTTTGGCTAGACGAGCTTCTTCTGCTTTCTTCCTGGCTTCCTCTGCTTTGGCTTTCTCCAAGGCTAGCTTCTGAGCCGTTTGAATAGAATCTGCTTTGGCTTCTTCTTTGGCTAGACGAGCTTCTTCTGCTTTCTTCCTGGCTTCCTCTGCTTTGGCTTTCTCCAAGGCTAGCTTCTGAGCCGTTTGAATAGAATCTGCTTTGGCTTTTTCTTTAGCTAAACGAGCTTCT
>JAIBAJ010000043.1 GCA_019695265.1 Bacteroidia bacterium
CCGATAGCGTGACCTGAAAGCCCATACATGTTGTTTTGGGTTTAGTAAAATGATGGTTGGGCGGAAGGGGCCCGCATACTAAGAATTTTAAAATAGAAATGATTCCTTTTGAAGGCCTTTTTCAGTGGCTCTAAATTAGTAATCGCCTGAATTGTAAGCAAATCCTGATTTACCAAAGGTTAAAATTGCCTATATTCCTTTGAATTGCTCAATTTAGTTTTACTTTAGCCTATGGAATCTGCAAACCCAATGCTTTTTACCTCTAAACACAGAGGAATTGTTTTGGTTTCTTCTATCCTAATTACGCTTTTTTATTGGCTTACTGCTCTGTGGTATCAAAACCAGCAGCCCTTTTCCAAGGATTTGGTTTTTTTTAGTTTTCTGTTCGGTTCTTGTACTTCCCCTTACCTCGATTTGTACCAATATTTTTTTCAGTTTGCATTGACAATTTTTTGGTTTGTACTAATACCCTATTGGATTGTAACTAAACTGTTGAAAATGAACTTTCAACAGCTGGTTTGGCGACATGTGTGGGATAAAACGGCAATTAAGGTTTGTTTAATTATTTATCCTTTGGTATTGGCTTCAACCTGGTTTTCTTCCTCTGAACCAGTTTTACAAGCCGAATACCCTTTGTCTAAACAAATTGGTCATTCTTGGATGGTTTTTGGAGTATACCAGCTCCTCTATTTCTTCTATTTCTTTGGTTATGAAACCATGTTCAGGGGATTTCTGCAATTTGGCTGGCTAAATTCAAAGCCTTCATTCAAAGATATTGGCATCATCCTGGTTATTCAAACCATTTTGACTACCTTGTTTCATATTGGCAAACCCGATACGGAAATATTAATGGCTGCCTTATTTGGCCCTGTTTTTGGTTTTGTATCTATACGTTTTAATTCTATCTGGTATGGAATGATTATCCATTATCTAATGAATGTTTGTATGGATTTTTTTATTCTTCATCGTCTCCATTTAGAGCCTCAAATTTGGTTTTAACATGAAAATTCTGGTTACAGGTGCAAATGGATTTATTGGAAGTAATCTAACCAGGCAGCTTCTTTCGGAAGGTCATGAGGTAAAGGCCATGGTTTTGCCTGGAACTTCCCTCAAAAATCTGGATGGACTTACTTGCGAAATTGTTTATTCGGATATTACCAAGGTGGAAACCCTACAAGGGAAATTAAACGATGTGGAATTGGTTTACCATTTGGCGGCATTACCATCGGCCGCCTGGACCAGAACAATTTTTAAAGTAAATTTTCAAGGTACAAAAAATCTATTGGAAGAGGCTATTCGATGTAATGTTAAGCGATTTGTGTTTATGAGCTCCCTGGTTGTTCATGGGTTTAGGAATTTTAAAAATGCAGATGAAGCAACTCCTCTAATGAAACCCGGTATCTTGACAAGACCTTACACTGCTTCAAAAATTAAATGTGAAGAATTGCTGCAAGCAAATAAATCAAAAATTGAAGTGGTCATTATCAGACCCGGTTTTCAGATTTTTGGTCCCAACGATTTGCTAACCAGTAAGGAAATTCTATCCCGAATCGAAAAGAGACAACTTTTAGCCTATTTAGGATCAGGGAATAATCGACTTGGATTTGTTTACGTCGATAACTTGGTTTTTGGTTTGGTTTGTGCAGGGATGGAGTCTAAGGCAGCCGGACAAACCTATATCATAGCCGACCACGATCCGGAATTCATTGAATCTAAAAACTTGTTTCCTCTTTTTGCCGAAAAATTAGGTTTCCAGGCAAAGCCAATTGCAATTCCTAAAGCTTTGGTATTGCCAATAGCCTTGATGGTGGATGTGTTGCATTTTACGTTTTTGCGAAAGAAGATGCCAATATTTAGTACCTATATTGTTCAAACTGCCACCCACGACCTCCATTTCTCTTCTCAAAAAGCTAGAAGCGAAATAGGATTCTATTCTAAAACTAAACTTCCTGAGGGCTTAGAAAGGACAATTAGTTGGTACAAAAACCTAAAGTCTTGATTAGTTGGGTTTGTACATTTTTGATGCTTGTGAAATTACTAATCCTTGTGGCATCCGTTTCGAAAGTTGAGCCCCAATTTTATTGGTAATTCCCGGAACAATTTCTCTTTTACCTTTCATTAGGGCATCTAATGCTGTTTTCACCACGAATTCCGGACTGTCCATAAATTTAGCATTTCGCTTGGCTACTTCATCCATTTGGGCAGGTCCAAAAAAATCTGTTTCAATTCCCCCGGGACACAATGCCGTAACATATACATTTTCATCTTTTAGTTCATGCCTAATTGAATTAGAAAATGACAACATGAAGGCCTTAGAAGCTGCATAAATCGACATGTATGGTACCGGCAAATAGGCTCCCATACTTGATACATTTAATAAATATCGTCGCTGGGTTTTCGGACTATGATTCAAAAAGGCATGGGCCATTTTAACCATTGCGTCCATATTTAAATGCATTACTTCCAGGTGCTTTTCAAGAGATTGTTCATCGAACTTTCCATAAAAGCCCATTCCGGCATTATTAATGAGCATGTTTACCTGAAAACCTTCATCATTAATCCAGTCAAATATCTTCCGATAGGCCACATGGTCCAATAAATCGCAACTATGCGTATGAACAACCAGGCCCTTTTTTCTTATATCCTCAGCAATGGGTTCGAGTAAATGTAAGGATCGGGCAGTTAATAATAGATTCATCCCCCTTTCTGCACATTCATATGCGAAAGCTTTGCCAAGACCTTTACTTGCTCCGGTTACTAAGGTGAAATTCATGGAATTAATTTAAAGGTAAAGGTAAATACTACCGGATTTATAGTTAAATAAATCCGTCAATTACACTTATTTAATTTCACAATCTCCACATTTCTTTTTGTAAAATGGACGGCAATCCTGAAATGCATTCTTGGAATGAGGGAATTTTGCCTCAAATCGGTTCTTCCTCGAATTAAAAACATATTTAAATCCATCAATAATTAAGCTTTTACCTTCTTGAGCATAAGCCTTAATATTCCAAGTGTCAGATTCCCAGGTGTGAATGGATCCATTGGTTAAATAGGCCAAATTGATATACTGAGGGTTTATTCCTAATTGACTTCCACACAATATGATTCGAACAGGAACCTTAATCTCATCAACTCGACAATAATCCTTCATACAACTTCTATTGTCAGCTATCATTATTAATTCATCAAAATCTTTGGTCCTTTCCAAACCCTTAATCAAAGCATCAATATTATTCTCTTCTACATCATTGCTCTCCTGATTCTTTAAACTCTTCATCAATTTTAATACCTTTTCTAAATTGGAATTTTCCAAATAAAATACACCTCCGCAATCTCCAATCGATTTGCTATTGGTATGAGCTCGCTGGTCGGTAAATAAAACTATATTCTTTACACCACTGCTTGTATGATGTTCCGCGTGCCAAAGCATTAATTTGGCGCCAAATTCATACATGCTTCCGGTCCAATCCATCACCACCAGAGAATTTTTCCATTCGGGATGTCGATTAAATACTAGTTCTATGGTTGAATCTGGCGAGGGAGATAGTTGCAACAAAAATTTTTTAAATCGAATTTGATCCTTTTTATTCATATCGGATTCCGTCTTCCCTTCCTTAACTGATTCTTCCGCCTTAAAGCTTGTGTTATTCTCCAAACTAATCTTCGGTTCAACAATTAATTCAATACCATGTGGCATTTTCATGGCCTCTTCCTCATTTTTACAATTGGTTTGTAATACGATATTCCATTCAATTTCAGAAGTGTTTAAATTAGAATCCACCGCAAATAAGGCCTGTAGCCTTTGGCATAGTAATTTTTTGTAATTAGTGCGCCATAAACTCTTATCTATTGGGTATTTGGTATAAATAAGTTGAATAGCTATTACTTCATACCGATCTTTAATGTTTAACCAAGCTTGCGGATTACTAATAATGGAACTAGCATACCCATTCTCCAAAAAAACTCTTCCTTCCCCTTCCTCCTTGCTATATTGTTTCGCTTCAACTAAATGGAATTTATTTTCTAAATTGGTTGGACTTTCCGCATTTAATTCCAATTCACTAAATTGACTTTGTCCGAGCATAGTCAACGGAAATGCCCATAAAAATAACAAGCAAAGGCTGTAAAGTTTTTTATGATTTACTGATAGTTTCAAAATGCACTCAGGTTCGTGATTCCTTTTTGTTCAATACCATATTGCTTGTAGCGTAGAACCAAAATTAGCCAATTGATTCGTTCAGAAATTTTTGATGATTAGCCTCAGCCCAAATATCCGTTTCTTTATCCTCTCTATACTTCATTTTGTTTATTAACCGTGGTTTTTTGGGGTTTTATATCGTTTTTTATTGAAAAGGTTCAAAGTGTTAGCAAATTTCATCCTGACCGTTTTGGTAACCTATACTATTCTACAAAAGTGATTAGATCCTTTCTGTTTTAATCCAATTGGTGCAGGGGAGGGGAGATACAGGTTTTTCGGACAAATCAAACATCCTATGCTTTTCTCAAAATCCGTATATTTTCTAACTTTGTAACCTATGATTACTCTTATTCCTGCCATTTTTATACTTGGATATTTGGCAATTGCCTTTGAACATTCCATCCATATTAATAAAACTGCCTCTGCCTTACTTGCCGGTGTGCTTTGCTGGACTTTTTATATTCTCTCCGGAATAGAAGAAATTCATACTGTTATGGAGCTTCTTTCACACCATCTTGGAGCCATTTCTGAAATCTTGTTTTTTCTTCTTGGAGCAATGACTATCGTGGAATTGGTTGATGCTCACCATGGATTTAAGATCATTACCGATCGAATCCAAACCAGAAATTCTATTTCCTTACTATGGATTATTGCCTTTGTTTCATTTTTTCTCTCTGCAGTACTTGATAATCTAACAACATCCATTGTTATGGTTTCTTTGCTTCGAAAATTAGTACACAAAGGTCAAAAAAGACTGCTTATGTCTGCTGTAGTTATTATTGCCGCAAATTCAGGTGGAGCCTGGTCTCCAATTGGCGACGTTACCACCACCATGCTCTGGATCGGTGGCCAAATAAGTGCGTTTCATATTATAAAGGCCGTTTTTTTACCTAGCATGATAAGCCTTATTGTTCCACTGGCGTTATTTTCTTATCAACTTAGAAAAGACAAAGATTTACCTGTTTTGGAGAAATCAACTTCCCAAACTCCCGATGGCAGCACACTTATGTTTTTTCTCGGCCTGGGTTCTTTGCTGTTTGTGCCAATCTTTAAAACTATCACTCACTTGCCCCCTTATATGGGTATTTTACTTGGGCTGTCAGTCGTTTGGATTGCTTCCGAAATTATTCACAAAGACAAAGATGAAGAAGCAAAACGTCCTTTTTCTGCAGGTCATGCCCTAAGTAAAATCGATAGCTCTTCAGTGCTATTTTTTCTCGGTATTTTGTTAGCCATTAGTTGCCTGGAAAGCCTGGGGCTTTTAGCTCGTTTGGCCGTTTGGATGGATCAAGAAATTGGTAATCAGTCTGTTATTGTTACGTCGATTGGAGTTGCTTCTGCCATTATTGATAATGTGCCTTTGGTTGCAGCCAGCATGGGTATGTATCCTTTAAGCGCCTACCCCATGGATCATTCTCTGTGGGAAATGATGGCCTATTGTGCCGGAACCGGCGGTAGCATTTTGATTATAGGTTCAGCCGCTGGTGTTGCGGTCATGGGTATGGAAAAAATTGATTTTATCTGGTATCTGAAACGTGTGAGTTTAGTAGCTTTAATTGGTTATTTGGCAGGCACTTTTACCTATATTTTGCTTTCCTAATTAAGTGTATTTTCTTTTTGGTAATTATGCGGGCCCATTCGCTTCAAATTACACCAAAACCCCCAATATTTCTACAGGCTCATGGCCGGGCTATCGGCTGTAGTCCTTCGCCACCTCCGGCTCCGAAAGGGTTCGGGCCTGCGCCGGCTTCGGAGCTACTTGCCTCTATCCCTGCCCGACCAAACCCCGGAATTTATCGTTTTTAACTTATCCTGTTACATGACTTTCTAAAATAAAAAAGCCCCGACAATGCAGGGCTTTGAAATAAAATACAGATGTATTTTAAAACGTTAAAATGATATCTGAAACGAAACGTGTTTTTTAAGCATGCATTGATGCTTTTTTCTCTAGCAATTGCTCTTGCGACTCCCTAAAATCGGGATCATCTACGCAGCAATCAACCGGACAAACGGCAGCACATTGTGGTTCGTCATGAAACCCAACACATTCTGTACACTTATCACTAACAATATAATAAGTATCCATTTTCTTTGGCTCCTGGGCTGCATTTGCTTCTGCTGAAAACCCTAATTTGCTGGTATAGATGCCTTTAATTGAGGTTCCATCTGAAAATCTCCATTCGGCCCCTCCTTCATAAATTGCGTTGTTTGGACATTCCGGCTCGCATGCACCACAATTGATGCATTCGTCTGTAATCATTATTGCCATGGCTTGCTTGGTTTAAGTAAATTTGCGCCGCAAAAATAGTATATTTAAGTGATTACTTTAGAACAACGTATAGCAAGTTTTTCTTCCTTAGGAAAAGTTTTTGAAATTGCTTCCTCTGGTGTTGATAATAACTTAGGAGCCTTAATCGATAAATTGAAAGCTCACAATGGATGGTTTACCCCGGAGAATGTTCGATTTGCCCTTTCCAATTGGGCTATGCTTTTATCTGAAAGTAACATAAAAAAATGGGTTAATTCCTACAGTTTAGCTAACCAAAGTCCAAAATCAATTGGAATAATTATGGCTGGAAACATTCCTATGGTTGGTTTTCATGATTTACTATGCGTTCTCATGTCTGGGAATAGAGCCAAAGTGAAACTTTCATCCAAAGACAATGTACTTATGGCGGAAGTAATTCACACCTTGATTAGCATTCAACCGGAATGGAGCTCCTATATTCAAATTGAGGATGGGCCCATGAAAGATTTTGAGGCTGTTATTGCAACCGGAAGTGACAACTCCGCTCGTTACTTCGATTATTATTTTGGGAAATATCCACATATCATCCGAAAAAACCGAACATCCATAGCAATCCTTACAGGAAAAGAGTCATCCAATGATTTGCAACAACTTGGATGGGATATTTTTAGGTATTTTGGGCTGGGATGTCGCAATGTGACTAAGTTGTATGTGCCTGATCAATACGATTTTACCATGTTTTTCGATGCAATTTCTGTTTTTCGTTTCGTGCTTGAAAATAACAAATACGCTAACAACTATGATTATAACAAAGCTGTTTTCCTATTAAATAAAACTCCCCATCTTGATAATGGTTTTTTACTTCTAAGAGAAGATGCTGCCTTGTTTACTCCTGCCGCATTGATCAATTATCAAACCTATGCGAATCAACAAGAACTTCAAGAAATGATTTCTACCCAAAAGGAAGCAATTCAATGTTGTTTAGGTAATCAAATGGATTTTAATTGCCTACCTTTTGGTTCATCACAATCTCCTGATTTGTTTCAATATGCCGATGGAGTAGACACCATGCAGTTTCTTGTAGGACTTAGTTAGGGCTAATGAGCCATGTTTTTATAAAGTGCTTTGCAATCCTCGTAGATTCCTCCACGGCTACCACACTTCCCAAAGTGTATAACCAATCCAATATTCATGTCTAGAAAACTATCCATTCTGGATGGATTGCCTCTTGATAAAAATGCATTCGCCGGATCTACCCTCCTGTCCGAATAAGCCAAGGTTGTAGTTGGTGATCCTGTAGGCATACTTAAAATATCTGCCTTATCAGGATATTCTTTTGAACTAACGTCATCTAAATAGTCTGTAAAAGTTTTGTGATAGGTTATCTCTGCTTTTACTGAAAATCTACAGCTAATTCTCCATCTAAATCCTAAACCTACAGGTATGGATGGGGCCCAAAGAGTGTATGGTAAAGGATAATCATTGGTGCCAACATATTGTCCCTCTGTTCCTAAAGGCTGCAGGGCTGTCCCATCTGCTGCCAATGGATTGAAATGGAAATAACCAAAACCTGCAATAAGGTAAGGAATGGTCTTAAATTTATCACTTCGTAATAAATCAAATGTTAGGCGTAAGGAGATTTCGTGTACATCTGAATGAAAACTTAAAAAACGATTTCTTCTTTTTATGTCAGTTGATAAGGCATCGTCTCCTCGCAAGTGATTAAACTGATAATGTAAACTAACTCCAAACCTTCTGTAAAACTGATAACTTACCCCTAATTGCCCCGATAAACCAAACGTTTTGATGGTGGGAACTGCTAATGGTTGTAAATCACCTAAGTAATATCCTGTCCCACCGCCTATGTATGCTGATAATCTTGAAATTGGTCCTTGGGAAATGGATGGGTGGTAACTTAAGAAAAGTATGGAAATTAGAGTGAATATGGAGCGTTTCATATTGGAAAAACCTTATTAAAAGGTTGAATATTGTTTATACTGCAAAATTACCCTAAAGTTTAATGCTTAATAGAAAAAATATAGGTATTACTATATAGCATTATTAGAAATTTGTTAATTAGGGACTACCTAATAGAATTCAAGCCATTTTTTGCATGAAATACATACAGCTTTACCGATGTTATTGATTTTGTGATCCAAATACTTTTTTTGATACTTGCCGAGAACTGGAAGGGAAAGTTTTAGTATTTCTTCCAGCTTTTCATGACTTTTTTGGAAAATAATCCTTTTTCCTCTTTTCTTGTTGGATATTGATAATTCGGGTCAAATCCAAATGGATTACCTTTATCCTTAGTGTTTACCTTCTTCCTAACTTTAGAAAATCCTGATTTTAATTCGGTTCTTTTGGGAGTGCTTGACCTGGATTGAAATGCATCTCCCGTTTTTTCTCCTCCTCGGCTAACCACCGTTATCATGGTGCTTGGACAGGCTTTAGGCCCTCCGCAACCTGTCATAATAAACCACATACAACAGGCAATTAACGGGATTAATAGAGGACTATGCTGACACATAATTAAAAATAAAAACCCCAACGCTTTTTCAAGGTTGGGGTTTCAATCTGTTGTTAAACTTATTTGGTTTTTATTTCCACTTTTAAGTCATAGGAAGCTTTAAACGTAATTTTAATTTCTTGAGCAATTTTCTCAAAAACTAATTCAGGAACTTGAATACCATGATCTGCTATTTTTACCATAAATAAGGCTTCCACCTCAATGTGGCCTTCATAGGGTATATTTATCTTAACTGGAACGGTATAGGTTTTTTCTACCCCATGCATTTTTAATTTTCCTGTAACTGTTCCGGTATAACTACCTTTTAAATTCAAATCAATTTCCTGATCGATAACCCCGGAAAATGTGGCAGTAGGGAATTTTTCACTTTCAATATATTTTTCATTAAAGTGTTCCTGCATCAAAGCGTTCTTAAATTGAAAAGTAGTAACTGGCACCGATAAAGCCACTTTCCTGGAAGGGGTGATTACCGAAACTAAATTTTCACTATGAGCATCGATGTTCTCAACCGGTGTTTCGGAGAAGAAACTTAATTTGCCTTTACTGATCTTAAAGTTTTGTGCCATTCCTAAGCCAGAAAAACCTAGTACTAGAAGGGAAAGAAATATTTTTTTCATAAATCGTTGTTTTAAAGTTGAATTTCAAAAATCAGACCAATTATTTTTTCTTACCAAATTTGAACACCCTGGAAATGTTAAAACCTAACCTAACTTCACCTTGCAAAACATCGGAAGTGGTCATGGCTAAAAATTGGCTTTCATTCATCGTGTTGGAATTGGTAACGAACAGTTGGAACGAGTGTCCTGATGTTTGAATTTCTAATCCAAAGGCCGCGCTATTATGGTAGTTTATTCCTGAACTTGTTCCCATTTTCGTAAGTCTCCAGCCATATTCACCAATCAATAATAATGACCGGGTTAAGCGTAGCCTGGCCATGCTTGCCAAAATAAATTGATCATTTTTATCACCGGAACGTTCAACCTGGTTGTAATGAACCAGGGTTGGTGCAACTTGTAAACTTAATATTTTGCCAAATTGCCTGGCAAACATTAATTGGTAAACAAAACTCATCCTGTTTCCAAATTTGGAAAATTCCTCAGGTACGCTAGCAGGTCTGCTGGTGATATTTATGGAGGCAAAAGCAGTCATTGTTAATGGAATTTTGCCATCCTCTCTTTGTCTTAAAAACCTCCATTTAGCAAAACCTTCCCATAGTTTTCCGCTGTTATTCCTGCCATAACCTACAGTTATATTATCTGTAATGCTGTAATCAAACCCAAATTTAATGGCTAAGGCTTTATCTAATCCCCAAAACTCGTAGAAACCACTTTTGAAGTCACCTAAACGGTGTGAAATTCTTAAATCAAAACTTCCTTTGTCTAAGGTTTCAACTGTTTGGAAGTTTACAAGCCTGGTGCTTCTAAAAATGGTCCTGTATTTATTTTGTTCAGCTTTGTAATCTGTAGGAGGTTTATTGCCCTCTGTGACTTTGGTTTCTTGGGCATTTCCAATAAAGGTGGCGACAAAAATTCCTAGGCAAAGTAGGCTAGTTCGAATTGCAAAATTGAATGGTGACATACCTAAAATCTTCGCTAAAGTAATATAGGAATGGGATTATTCAAGGATTTTTTGCATCAATATGGCATTCTCCCATGATTTTGATGTTTTTATCCAGTCAATTAATTCGCCAGAAGGTTGAAATCCGGCTTTGATAAACAGGTTTATACTTGATGAATTGCTTTTGCCTATATGTGCATAAAGTTGGTGAAGATGCAATCGTTTGGCATAGGTTTCTAATCCTAATAAGGCTTTTAATCCATAACCCTTACCTCTTTCAGCCTTATCAACCAAAATTCCAACACCCGCTCTGTAATTGGAAGGGTCAAATTCAAATAAATCAATACAGCCGATAGCCTTTCCATTTAGATCCATTATCAATCTTACTTGCTTGGATATATAAATATCGCTTTGTTGGTTTTCAATAAATTGGTAAATGCTTTCAAGTGAATATGGAATTTGGGTTCCACTAACCTGCCAATGATCCAAATCATTTTCCCAGGCAAGTAACTGATTAGCATCTCCAGGCTCCACTGCCCTTAATTGTAAATCTGCCATAGTTTCCATTTTTTAGCCTAATATCCAAGTTCCCAATAAATAGGGCAGATGTACCCACTTCCAGAATAATAGCCCAATGGAGGACAAGAAAAGGTAAAATCCAAAAGTGAAAAACAAAATACCCCAAAATAAACTTGGAATCGAGGTGAATTTATGCAAAAGAGTGCTGTCCCCGGCTTGCTTGGGATTGGAATAACTTAATTTCAAAATGATCCAGTTGGAGTAGAATGCTTCACCTACCAAACTCCAAGTAACTATTCCACAAAATAAGGTAAGTAAAACAGGTTGACTGTAAAAATATAATCCTCCCAAAACTGCAAGTTGCCCAAGGATCCAAAGTATTCCAAAACTATTTCTTATCCAAAATAGCAAAGAAACAACCCCAATTGGAAACAAGAAAAATGGGAAATAACTGAATTTTCCTTTTATTAACAATAAACTCCAGGCAAAGCCAATACTGGATGCTCCCAAATATCCTACCAAGGCAATAAGAGTATTGGATAACTTGTTTCCCCCACCAACAAAAGCGGTTCCGGAAAGATCTTTTTCTAAATGGATATGCTTAACTTCTTGACTTAAAACCAATGCTGCCAAAGCATGGGAAACTTCGTGTATTAAGGTACACCAGGCCCTGAAGAATACACCTACAATTGGTAACCTGATAAGGATGACACATAAGAATGCCATTAACAGATTGAGCCAGTGGATATCAATTTCTCTGGTCAAAATTTATTGGTTGAGAAGTTTACTCATATCAATTTTTTGTTCCAATTGAATAGGGATTTTCTTGCCTATGCCATGGGCTTTGGCCCGAATGTATCCATTGAGTTTTAATTCTATTTGCTTTCCTCCGGTAAATAAGGAAAGACTTGGCAGAATTTGAGCCAAAACGGATTTTAAATCGGTATGGATGGTAAATGGATAACTGTTTTCTTTGTTGGGTTCAAATACAACATTTTCTTTGGCTTTGGCTTTCCCGATGGATAAGCCATTTAAGGTAATATCCAAATCGTAGTCGGCTAGTACAATTTTATAATCATTCGGATTTTCAATTCTAAGGTTTAGAATGATTTCCATATCCGAAGCCTTCATTTTATTCACCTTGTATCCGTCAAGTCCTTTAATTATTGGGGTTTGCAATGGTTTACAACCTGCAAGAAGGAATAGAATCACTATGTTGAGGGCTAGTCCGATTTTTTTCATGGTTTATCCTAATTTTCTGAATCCTCTAAAAATGATTTGTAAGTCATTAAGTGCTTTGTAATCTCTGTTATATAAAAAACCCAAACGTTGTTTCGTTGTCTCGTCTGATATTGGTTCTGACAAACCATCTGCAGGATGCAACAAGGCTAATTTTCTGGATTTTATTCCTGTTTTGGTTGGAACTCCTACCCAAGTCTTGTTTCCAAGTAGTACCTGCAACCAATTGTTAAAAAAAGAAGAAAAACGTAGACCTAATAATGGGGAAACAGGTACTAATGGAATGAAAGCAAGGGCTAAAATTAAATCCAAAATTCTTTTTTTTCTCCTGTTTTCGGGTTTGTTAATGGAATTGATATCAACCATGTATAAGTCTCCTGCTGTATCAATACTGTTGCTTCCAATAATAAAATCAGTTTCTTCCGGGGCTATTTTAAATTCTAAATCACGATAGGCTAACTCTGACATTAAACCAATAATATGTCCTGCAGGAAAGTCCTTGCCACAAAATATTACTTCTTTAATTTTGTAAATTTCAATAATCTGCTCCAATTGACGGATACTTCCAAGGTAGTTGCCTTTAACATTGCCAAGTTCTTCTATTGGTGAAATTCGGCCAACCAAATCGGTTTGGATGCTCGATTTCCCAAGAAGTTGTTCAACTCGGTTCGCCTCTTCTGGATTGCCTGCAATTACAATTCTCTTCTTAATTAAGGAGTCGATTTTATAATCTTTGAATCCCAAAAAACTTAGAACTGCTCTGCTAATTAGCAAGGCAGTTATCGCCCATAACGAAGTAAATAAAATGATGGCACGACTGTAACGATAAGACTCGTTTAACAAGGCATACATGACTAAAATGCTTCCGGTTCCAACTAATAAGCCTCTGACTATTTTATTTAAATTGATCGGTTTGTCATAGCCACCACTCAAATAAACAGATCCTAGCCATAACCCAATGTATGATGGAAGTGCAAACACAAAGAACTCATGCGGATATTGTATTCCTGTTCGAATTTCTGTAGCCCAATATTTGGTTATTAAAAAGCCTCCGCAATACAAAAGAATGAAATCAAATAAAGGCTGATAACTAAATCTTAAAAATCGAAATGCAATTGCAATTCCTGCCCTAAGGTATATGGCTAAGTTAATTAATAATGAAAAAAGGGCTGCATTTTGACCTGAAAAATGCTTTTGAGCAAATTGTATCATTGCTTTGTAAAAAACAACGACATAATTTATACTGCCTTTTTTTGTGCTTTCTCCTTTGTAATGAATAATTTTTGCATGAGGAACGTAATAATTCTTATAGCCTCCCAATATTAATCTGTAACTTAAGTCAACATCTTCCCCATACATGAAAAAGTCTTCATCCAGCAATCCTACCTTGTCTAAAGCTTCCTTCCGCAACCACATATAGGCTCCGGATAAAACTTCAATGGAATGGACCTCTTGGCTGTTAAGGTAGCCCAAATGGTATTTTCCGAAAATTCGACTTTTGGGAAAAATCGCAGATAAACCAAAAATTTTATAAAATGCTACTTCCGGGGTTGGTAAACTGCGTTTGCTTTCCGGTAAAAAGTTTCCTTTGCCATCAACCATGTAAACACCTAATCCGCCTAAATCAGCATGCTGGTCAGCAAATTGAATGCATTTTAAAAAGGTGTCCTGCTCAACAACAGTGTCAGGATTTAATAAGAGAATATACTCGCCCTTGCATTGACGAATAGCCAAATTGTTGCCTTTTGAAAACCCTAAGTTCTCTTTGCTTTCAATCAGGTTAACCCAAGGAAAACGCTCTTTTACCAATCCCACCGAACCATCAACCGAGTTGTTGTCTACAACCCATACTTCTGCTTCAATTTCTTGAATTGCATTCCATACAGATTGCAGACATTGCTCCAAGAAATGTTGGACATTGTAATTTACTATTACTATGGATAGTTTCACGGTGGGGCGAAGATAGAGTTTTGCCAAAAATGAAAACCAACACAACGAAAAACCTGGGTCTGAATTTTAATTAAAACCAAATTTAATTTGGAAATCCTATCCTTCTCTTATCTTCGCAACCTGAAATTAATTGGAATGAAAATACGAATTTTTGTTTTATTGGCTGTTGTTTTTGGATTTTTTGGTTGCCAAAAAGATGAACTTTCTCGAGCCAAATCTAATTTAAGTCGTACTTGGGTCGTAGATAAAGTTGAATTTGGTGGAATTGATACCACTTCCACATGGAGTTCACAATTTGTAAATTATACCATCCAGTTTACCAAGGATGGAAAATACTATGAAAGTTATACAGTTGGTGGATTTAACACCCAGGCATCAGAGAAAGGTGAATGGACTCTTAGTTCAGATGCTCTTACTATAACTCTAAATAGGGAGGATAAACAATATAGCCGTGCTTTTGAAATTATTCTTTTGGATGAAGCCAATTTGCATATTTCAAAGAATGGAACCACTCCTAAAGAGGAGTACTATTTGAAATCCAATTAAAATGAAACGTCTGATTAGTTCTGCTTTAATTGCTTTTTCCTGCTTGTTTGTTTTTAACTCGTGCAATAAAAAGCCGGGTTGCAACGATCCTTTGGCTGATAATTATGATGAAACAGCCAACCTGGATAATGGAACTTGTACCTATAACTTGGCTTTTTTATGCAAATCCTGGAATGTTTATCGATATGAAGTGGATGGAGCTGATTCAACTTATTTCTTGCTTTTGGAGAAGCCAAATTTGAATTGGAGCTTTTACAGGGAACAAACTTACAAGGAAGTATATTATCCTGCTCCCGGTTCTCAAGTTAATTCGAATGGAATTTGGACTCTTACTCAAAGTTATACCAATTTAACAATGGTTGACAAGCCAAGCGATTCAACCCGAACTTTTTTGGTTAATGCATTAAGTGACACCGGTTTAGTGATTTCTATTCAATCAGCCGTTTTGCGAAAATATTATTTCAAGCCTAAACCTTAATGAAGGCTTCCAAAGAGCTTTTATCATGGATATTATTGGTTTCTCTCGGATTAGTCTGGGGGAGTAGTTTTATTTTAATGAAACAAGGCCTATTGGTCTTTTCGCCAATTCAAATTGCCAGTTTGCGAATTTTTATTTCTTCATTGGTCTTGTTACCGATGGTGATTTATCGATGGAAGAAAATACCTTGGGGTAGATGGAAACTTTTTTTGATTGCCGGATTACTTGGGAATGGTATCCCTTCCTTTATGTTTCCTATTGCTCAAACCAGATTAGATAGCTCCTTGGTTGGAATGCTCAATTCCATGATGCCGTTGCTTACGCTGTTGGTAGGTATTTCATTTTGGAAAGTAAAGGCCAATGTAAAAGTATTTTTAGGTTTAGGAATTGGCTTATTAGGTGTTATTTTCTTGCTTTGGCATAAGATGGGCGATTCAAAAGATCTGTCTTTTGCCTGTTTTGTTTTTATAGCCAGCACTTGTTATGCTTTTAATACCAATATTGTCAAAAATTACTTGTCTGACCTGGATTCAGTAACGCTTACTTCCGTTTCATTTTTCTTTTTGGGTTTTCCATCAGGTTTGGTTTTATGGAGTACGGGGATTTCTTCAACCTTGTTTCGGGAAGGTGCAATGCTGGCTTTAGGTTTAATTAGTATACTGGCTATTTTAGGAACAGCCCTGGCCGTTGTGGTTTTTAACTATTTGGTTAAAGTTCGAAATGCCTTATTTGCAGCTTCGGTTACCTATATCGTTCCGGTTTTCGCCTTGATGTGGGGTGTGTTTTTTAATGAAACCATTGTGGTTACTCAGTTAATTGGAATGTCTATGGTTTTGGGAGGGGTTTATTTGGTGAATAAGAAGAGTTGAAATACTTTTCGATTATTCCAAATGGCCGTATATTGAACCAATTCCGGGGGTGGAGTCGGGTAGGGATAGAGGCAAGTAGCCCACAGGACACCGACGGCGTTAGCCTAGGGGGACGAGGACTACAGCCGATAGCCCGACCATTCGCTTTTGCTTCCTTTGGGCTGGCAATTTTTTGTTGGTGCGAATGGGACCCGCCAAATAATAATCATCTTAAAATGGGCTATGGTATTAAGCCAAGTATTACCTTTAAGTCAGAATAGGTTTAGTATTGAATTCAAGTTTATCTTTGCGGCCTTTTTTACGATGAAAAAAAATTCTACAGTACTTACTTGGACACTTGGATTGCTGCTTGTTTTAGTCACTTGTTTGGGTGCCTGTATTCAGAAAAAGGAAATTCAGGATATTGTAAAGGTTCCGGATAGTCAGTTTCATGGGGTTAATATTGGTGCAACTCCTAAAGAAGTGATGCTTGCTGAACAAGGCAATAAATTGGGTGAAAAATCCGATGGTAATAATTTTATTAGTTATGAATTCGATTTAGGAGATGGCGAGCATTATATGGTTGGATATAGCTTTGAAGATGGTAAACTATATGATATTGAGGCCGATTTTTTTCTGGAAGATTCAAAACGCGCAGAAGAATTGTTTGCCCAGTTTAAGGATTTTTACACTTTAAAATATGGTGAAAGCCATGAGGAAGGTGATTATACAGTATGGAACGAGCGAGATAAGGATAAACAAGTAACTGTTTCATTGGTGGACCAATCAAGTGAGCAGCAAAAGGGCGGCAAGTTATCCTTAACAATATTTAAAATCAATTATTAATAGGTGAGTAATCCAATAAAGGAGTATTTCCAATCGGCAATTGGTATTAAATTAAAAGGCCAAGCACCTGGGTTAACCGGACTTTTAGGTGGTACCCTTTTGAAAGTTGAAGATAGTTCCATAACCATGGAATTTGAAATAGGGGATGAACTCTGTAATCCCGGTGGTTTTATGCATGGTGGAACCCATGCCGCAATTATGGATGATGTGATGGGTATGACCGTTGCGGCTTTGGGGAATGAATCTCATTTTGTTTCGGTTAATTTGTCCTTGGATATGCTCGGAACGGTTCAGAGCGGTGGGAAAGTCATTGCTACGGCACGTGTGATAAGAAAAGGCAGGCAAATAATCAACGTAATGTGTGAAATAGCCACCTTGGATGGCAAAGTCATTAGCAGAGGAACTCAAAATTTAGTAATTTCTAATCTTCCTAAAATCAATGAAAATCAACAACCTGCATAATTTTGTTAAGGCCTTCATAGTGCTTTTTAGCCTTTCTGTGATTTCATCCTGTAAAAAGAACGAAACAACTTACTCCGCTTTGGTTCGTTACAGCGGGGATATCGCTGTGGATGGTTGTGGTTGGGTGTTGGATTTGGAAACCGGAACATGTCACCCTACCAATTTGGATGCTGATTTTCAACAAGATAGTTTGTTGGTGGAGATTAGTTATAAAGAGATTTCAGGAACCTTCAATTGCGGTTTTGGAACTTCTCTTAAGCAAATCGAATTGCTTTCTATTTCAAAACAGGAGTAATTTCTTGTCTTCTTTCTCCCATTGGTATGGGTATGCCCATTATTTCTCTAAACTGGTCGGGACTTAGTGAATTAGAAATGGAATAGGGGCCAATTTCTGTTCTGCAGAGTGCTGTTAAATGGGCACCACTGTTTAGGGCAGTGCCTAAGTCACGTGCTAGTGAGCGGATGTAGGTGCCTTTGGAGCATCGAATTTTGAAATCAACTAAAATGTGATCCTGGTTTCGTATAATATTGGAAATGGTAAATTCCTCAATTTGGATAGTTCTAGGTCTTAATTCTACATCTTTGCCTTCTCTGGCCAAGTCATAAGCTCGTTTTCCATCTACCCAGGCGGCTGAAAAAATGGGTGGGATTTGCTCAATGCTGCCTACAAATGTTTGGGCTTTTTCTTGGATGAGTTCATCGCTAATATGTTCAACCGGGTAGGTTTTATCAATAGGCTTTTCTAAATCAAAACAAGGAGTAGTTGCTCCAATATAGATGGTTCCTGTATAAGTTTTGCCAAGCTGCTGTAAGGATTCTATTTCCTTGGTCTTTTTGCCGGTACAAATAATTAAGACACCGGTAGCAAGAGGGTCTAAGGTGCCGGCATGTCCTACTTTTACCTTAGCTCCAACCTTTTTCTTTACTATGAGTTTAACCAAATTGACCAGGTTGAAGGAGGTCCATGACAAGGGCTTATTAAAGCAAAGAATTTCCCCGGATTGAAAGTCGAAATCGTTTTTCACACTACACTATTTTGAGGTCAACACCCAAATAGAGAAGAATTAGAATTCCTAAACCTAGGGCAATACGGTAATAGCCAAAAATTTTAAATCCGTATTTAGAAATAATTCCAATAAAAAAACGGATAGCTAAAATGCCAACCAAAAAACCTACCAAATTGCCAAATCCTAGTAGTTTAATATTCTCAGAATTAATTACACTAAAATCTTTGGTAAGTTTGTAAGCTGAAGCCGCAAACATAGTTGGAACCGCAAGAAAAAAGGAAAACTCGGCTGCTTGTTTTCGACTGAGACCTTGGGAAAGTCCTCCAATAATAGTTGCAGCGGAACGTGAAACCCCTGGTACCATAGCTATGCATTGAAATATGCCTATTATGACGGCTTTGGGATAGGAAATTTCCTGATCCTCCTGGGTTTTCTCTGGGAAAATTTTGTCAAGAAATAGAAAGAATATACCACCTAATACCAGCATAAGAGCTACAACCTGAACGTTCTCTAACAATTCATCAATTTTGTCGCCCAGAAGTTTCCCAAATATGGCAGCGGGAATGAAAGCTACAAGCAAGGTTAAATAAAATTGAATATCAATGGATTGGAGAAATCGCTTCCAATAAAGAAAAACTACAGAAAGGATTGTTCCAAATTGGATTTGAACAGTAAAAACTTTGGTAAATTCATCACTGGAAATCCCCATCAAGGAAGAACCAATTATCATGTGACCCGTGCTGGAAACAGGCAAAAATTCAGTAAGGCCTTCAATGATGGCCAAAATCAAAGCTTGGAAATACGACATGAAGAGTGGAGTAGTGGCTTAATCTTTTGGCTTGCGCATGATGGCAAATATCTCAATGATAAAGCCTGTCAGCACAACAATTGGTGCAATCGTAATTCTTCGGGTAGAGAAAATCTCTTCATTAAATACATTCGGGTCTTCACTTCCTCCGCCGGCCATTAAAATAAACCCTACCACAATAAACCCTAATCCAACCAAAAGAAGGATGTAGTTCTCTTTTCCAAATGCAAAATCAGTCTTAAATGCAGATTTATTGGCAGTTACAGTGCCGCTTGGTTTTGAAACTTTCTTTTCTACTTTACTCATGTTAGTAATATAATTCGTCTCGTTTTAGACGTAAGTATCGACTCACGGCAAAGGTAGTGGAAATTGCTGTAATAATGATGCCTAATAAAAAAACTAGAATGAAAAGTAATAAACTGATTTCAATGTCTAAGGAGAATATCTCAGGGAAGCTGTTTCTCACTAAATACATCATAAACCCAATTAGTATGTTGGCAATTAGCGCTCCAATAATTCCCTGCGTAATTCCTTGTACTACAAATGGGCGACGGATAAAACCTTGTGTGGCTCCCACCAATTGCATGGTTTTTATAAGAAAACGTTTGCTGTATATACTTAGTCGAATGGTGTTGTTAATTAGTGCTACAGCTACAATGGTCAATAAACTGCAAAATAATAATATTACCATCCCAATCCGACGTAAATTCTCGTTTACCAAAGTCACTAAATCCTTCTGATAAAACACTTCTTGAATATCAGGGTTATTCCTTAACTCTCTCTCTATCACTGCCATGCTGTCTATATTGGCATATTCTGCATGCATTTTAACATCTATGGAGGCCAATAAAGGGTTATATCCTAAAAAGGAAATGAAATCTTCTCCCAGTTCTTTTTGTAAACGCTTAGCCGCATCTTCTTTGTTTACAAATTCGGTATATTTAACATAGTCTTTTGAATCCAGGGTTTTTTGAAATTGGATAATATCTGCCTCCTTGGCGGTTTCCTTCATTACAACCGAAAAGCCAATATTTTCTTTTACAAAATTGCCTAAGGTTTGGGCATATAAAACAACCATACCTAATATGCCTAACATAAACAAAACCAAAGTAATACTCACAACCGACGATATTACAGAGGATTGTAATTTCCTTCTTTCAAGCTTTGCTTCGTTTTGGTCCATTTTTTGGAAATATTTTTGCAATAATAAGGCTTGTGTACGCTCCTTACGACCATTTGAAATGAACTTATGCACATACCATTTTTGAGATTTTTTAGTTTGTTCCCCCTTTCAACCCAACTGTTCGATATGAAACTATTTTTCTTTGAATCTTCCTGGTTCGTGATTGTAAGAAGGTGGGACATCCCTTGTATCATTTCAGTATTACCTTTGTCAATAGATGCATTAATGCAGGTACGTATGAGAATTTCTACTTGGTTTGTTTGGATGTTGGTATTCTTTGTGGCCCTTACCAAAGAATCACTATCCCAAGATGAACCTGATTACTACAATGGCTCAGAAGTGAAATATGATGATTTTGTCTATGTGCCAAATTTGAAAACGGTTCGTTTATATAAAGAAGGGAATGAATTAAGTCCTCCTATTGTAAATCTTGGTAAAAATGAAAAACTGGTCGTTGACTTTGATGACCTGGATGCCGATTATAAAAACTATTATTTCACCTTCGTGCATTGTTCGGCAGAATGGGAGCCAACTGATATGTCAACAATGAATTACATAGGACCTTTTCAAAATGATCAAATTGTGAGTTATGACTTTTCAGTCAATACCATTCAGAAATATACCCATTACCGGGCCGTATTTCCTAACAATAACATCAAATTTAAAAAATCAGGGAATTACCTGCTAACCATTTATCATGAAAATCCTGAAAATGTGGTTATCAGCCGCCGTTTTTATGTTTGGGAAGAAAAAATGACAGTTGGTGGAACCTTGCACCGAAGCACTATAATCGATCTGAGAGATTCTCACCAGGAATTGGATTTCTTTATTTCCTATCCTGCAACTTACAACGTAACCAATGTTTGGGATATAAAAACAGTCATCTTCCAAAACTATCGATTTGATAATGCAGTTACTAAGCTAAAACCCATGTTTGTAAACCAAAATAAACTGGATTATAATTATGATGAAGATAATGCCTTTCCGGGTGGAAGTGAATTCAGAGTCTTTGATCTGAGAACAATTCGTTTTAACTCTTTTAACGTGGCTCATATCGATTGGTCCGGTAAGCAAGTCGAAGCTTGGTTAAATGTAGATAAGCCCCGAAGTAGTCAACGGTATGATTTCTACAACGACCTAAATGGAATGTATTATGTCGACCGACAAGAGGGTGGTGATCCAACCACAGAATGCGATTATGTGGTGGTCCATTTTGCCCTCGATGATAAGGAACCAAGAAAAGATGGCAGCTACTACGTGTATGGTGGAATTAGTGATTGGCAACTTAAACCCGAATTTAGATTAAAATACAACGATGTTCTTCTTCGCTACGAATGCTCCCCTTTCATAAAACAAGGCTTTTACAATTATCAGTATGTTTTTGTCCCTGATAAAAAGAAAGAATTGGATCCAACACTAATCGAAGGCTCTCATTTTGAAACCAATAATTCCTATACCATCTTGGTTTATAACAAAGAACCTGGAATTCCTTATGACCGATTAGTCGGTGTTGGCTTTTTTAATCCCTTGGATTATGTGGTAAATCGATAGACTGCCAATAACTTGTTGTTGAATGCTTTTTTGTCTACCTTCCAAGTGGTTTTTTCCAATTGACCGAATGAAGTCAGCTATTGCCTGGGTTTAGGATGGATTCAATTGCTTGAAAATTGTATCCAATTCTACATACCAATCCTCCCCATATTTACGAATCAATGCTTCTTTCAAAAATCGATAAACCGGAACATCTAATTTTGTTCCACAACTACAGGCTGGTTTGCAAATAGACCATTCATGGTAATTTACAGCATCAAATCCTTCATATTCACTTATTCTTACCGGATATAAATGACAGGAAACTGGTTTCCGGAAATTAACTTTCCCATCTTTCCACGCCTTTTCTATTCCACAAGAGGCTAATCCATCCGATTCAAATACAACATAAGCACATTCCTTTTGGTCGACTAATGGAGTGGATAAATCGCCGCTAACTTCTCTAATGGAACTTCCTTGTTCTTCAATAGATTGAATTCCTTTCTTTGTCAAATAGGGCTTAACCTCCTCGTAAATCTCTTCCAGTTGTATAGCCTCTTTTTCGGTCAATGGCGCCCCTCCATCACCTTCTACACAACACGCTCCTTTGCAAGCTTGTAAATCACAAACAAATTTGCGACTGAATAATTCATCACTCACTAAACAATGTTGAATAGCATACATGGTTTATCTGATCTCCTGGCAAAGTTCTATCAATACTCCGTGACTATCTTTTGGGTGAACAAAACAAATAAGTTTATTATCTGCTCCTTTTTTGGGTTCATTATTAAGTAAGGTAAATCCTTCATTCCTTAACCTTTCCATCTCAACATAAATATCATCTACCTCAAATGCCACATGGTGCAATCCTTCGCCTTTTTTGTCTATAAATTTGGCTATTGCACTTTCTGGTTTGGTGGCTTCCAATAACTCAATTTTATTGGGACCTGCCATAAAAAAACTGGTAATTACCCCTTCACTCTCAACAGATTCCGTTTTATAAGGTTGTCCAAATAGTTTAGTATAAGTCTGATTGGCTATCTCCAAATTTTTTACAGCTATTCCCAGGTGTTCTATTTTTCGCATGTTCGTTAAAAATAAAAATGCCAACCCGATTGGAGTTGGCATCTTTTTTAAAAGCTAAATTCTTATTTCTTAAAGGTAGCAGTTTTGCTATCGTAATTTAAGTAGTAGGTGCCTCTTTCTAATTTGGCAACATTCACTTTATTTGAAATTCCTCTGTCAACAATATTACCATAAGCATTGTAAATTTCATACATGGTATTGTCGGAAAACTTTATCTCATCCCCCACTTTCTTTCCATCTCCGGGACTCCATGTCACTTCAGGAAGCGGTGAACGTAGCTTAGTTTCAAAAGAATAACGAGGTTTTCCTGTTCCATCAATTTGTTTTAACCGAAATCTGTTTTCTCCACTATGTACAGTGGTAACAGTATAGGAATAATCGGTCGATTGTGGTGTACCTTTGCCTTCAAACTCTCCTACAACAACCCATTTGTTCCAACGAAATTGCTCAACATAAAAAGTCAATTTTCCAACCTCGCCTTTAGTAGTAACATTTAATTGTCCATTCGGATTGATTTTCATCGCCTCAATCTCAAATGTGCTCATCGGTTTCAAAACCTCCGGATTCAATACCCTTGGCTTGCATTCATCCTTGTGCTTGATTTTAACCTCCACTTTCGATCCAAGGGATAATTGGAAAAAGGAAAAATCAATTTCAAATGCACTGGATTGGATCTCATCTGTAGTCGTTACCCCGTTGATTTGAACCTCATATGTACAGAAACCAACACCGGAAGAAGCGAATGGATTTTGAACATATAGGTTTCTACCTTGGTAGTTACCTTCTAATGTAATTACCCCGGCAAAAGCTTGGGAAACTATTGCTAGAGATGCAAAGAGTAATGTGAGTTTCTTGCTCTTAAACATGTTTTTTAATCGATTTTTTTTCAGACTACAATGATAAGTTTTTCTTGAACACAAAAAATATTTTTATAGAAATTTCCTTTTGCAACCTTTCTGCTTGCCAAAAGTTTAAGTTTCTAATCGTGGTTTTTTGCCAGTTTGAAGGTTCTACCATATATTTGTACCAATTGTTTCTTTTCATGAAAAAAATCCTATTCTTTTTCTCTTCTCTGGCTCTGGTCGGAACTACTTTTATCGCTTGTAATTCCGAGCATTCCGAACAAATTAGATCAGCTCATGGTGACGTTTCTATCGGTGGTAAAGTAGTTGTTCCGGGTAAAGCTTTTAAGTCCCTCTTACCCTATTCTATTAATGACCTGGCTTCTGCTCAGGCTGCTGCCAATGTGCTCGAATGTCTAACTAAAATTTCGACAGACGGCAAGGTGCTTCCTTCCTTAGCCGAATCGTTTGAATCTGATACTAGTAACTCCAGCTTCAAATTCGTCATTCGAAAAGGGGTGTTTTTTCACGACGATGCCTGCTTCTCCGGTGGAAAAGGCCGCGAGCTGAATGCTGCAGATGTTAAATATAGCCTCGAACTTCTTTGCTCCAATTCACCAAATAATTCTGCATTTAATTCTTCCTTAAAAAACGTAATCCTGGGTGCTGAAGAGTTCTTCTCCGGAAAATCTAAAGAAATCGAAGGAGTGAAACTGGTCGATAACAATACCATTTTAATTAAAACCCTGGGCCCAAACGAAGCCCTCCCTCTCATCTTGTCGGGTATTCAAACGGCAATTGTCCCTAAAGAGGCAGTCGAACGGTATGGCGATAAAGCCACCATCGGTACCGGACCATTTTTGGTAAAATCCTCCGATGGTGCCTATAAATTGGTCCGTAATCCAAATTACTATGGTAAAGATGCTTTGAATAATCAACTTCCTTACCTCGATGAAGTGGAAGTGAAACAAATTGATTTGAAATCCGCCGAAATCGAGCAGTTGTTGAAATCTGAATTGGATGTAGTTTTTAACCTGAATAAAGATGTGGCTAATCAGGTCGTAAAAGAGCATCTTAAAGATTTTGAGGCCAATGGTGCCTTTGTTATGGAAAGTACCGACGAAGTCGCTAATTATGACGAGTTCATTATCCGCAAGGCTAATTTGAAAGGTTTTAAACTAAATCCGGATCGTACCGTTTTTTGGGCTCAGGTTCAGAAACTCTCTAAATAAATTATCCAGGTTCTTTTGCCTTAATTTTATTTTTTTGTTAGTTTTATTTGGCGGGTCCCTTCGCATAAATTTGGATATTTCAAACCGGGTTTAGTAAGGCTCAGGTCGGGCTATACGTTTCAAGTCCTCGCCACCCTTGCTAACGCTGCGGGTGCCTGTGGGCTTTCCACTTCTATCCCTACCCGGAAGCAACAGTGCAATTTCAAGCGGTAGGTTCTTCGTCCTTACTTATCTTTTCCTGTTGCTTGGTGCAGTTATGAATTTCTTGCATTCTCAACTCTGTTCCTTCTGCTGGTAGTATTCATTACTTGGGTTAACCAAAACTACTCCAGGAGTTTTCCTCTCATTGATTCGCTTGCCTTATTTTTACGCCTTATTTAATTAGTATATTCGCAGCCGAAACTAGCGCTTATGAATTATTTGGATTTTGAAAAGCCAATTGCTGAACTGGTCGAGCAAATTGATAAACAAAAGCAAATTGCCGAGAAAAGCAAAATAGATGCTTCTGAAACCATCAAACAACTCGAAGAAAAATTGGCGCAAACCCGACGCGATATTTATGCTAATCTCACGCCTTGGCAAAGGGTTCAAGTTAGCCGTCACCCCGACCGCCCCTATACATTAGCCTACATTAATCATATCACCAATGGAAGTTTCATCGAATTGCATGGCGATCGAACTGTTAAGGACGATAAAGCAATGGTGGGTGGCTTTGGCTTTATCGATGGACATTCAGTGATGTTTATTGGTCAGCAAAAAGGAATTAACCTGAAAATGCGCCAACTTCGCAACTTCGGAATGGCCAATCCGGAAGGTTATCGAAAAGCCCTCCGCCTCATGAAACTGGCCGAAAAATTCAATAAACCTATCGTTACCTTCATCGATACCCCGGGTGCTTATCCGGGAATAGAAGCTGAAGAACGAGGCCAAGGTGAAGCAATAGCAAGAAACCTTTATGAAATGACCTTGCTGAAAGTGCCTGTCATTTGCATTATTATAGGTGAAGGTGCTTCCGGTGGAGCACTCGGTATTGGTATCGGTGATAAGGTTTTTATGCTTGAAAATACTTGGTATAGCGTAATTTCTCCCGAAAGTTGTTCCTCCATTCTTTGGCGAAGCTGGGATTTTAAAGAGAAAGCTGCAAGTGCACTTAAATTAACTGCCTCAGATATGTTGGAGCATAAATTGATTGATGGAATTATTCATGAACCAATCGGAGGTGCGCACGTTAAACCCGAAGAAGCTTTTTGTAACGTAAAAAAGGAAATTGTTAAAACCCTGAAAATTCTTGAAAAATTAAACCCCGATGAACGTATTCAACTTCGAATTGATAAGTTCTCTTCCATGGGGGTAGTAGAAGAATAAAACCAATAATCATGAACGGATACAAACGCAACGTTACCACTTTAGGTGAATTTATTATTGAACGCCAAAGTGATTTTCCTTGGGCAAAAGGAGAACTTTCTCGCTTGCTACTCGATATCGGAATTGCAGCTAAAATCGTTAACCGGGAGGTGAATAAAGCCGGTTTGGCCGATATTCTTGGCGATGTGGATAATATTAACGTGCAAGGCGAAGAACAAAAAAAGTTGGATGTATTTGCCAATGAACAGTTTATCGCTGCCCTAAATTCAACTGGCGAATGTTGCGCCATTGCTTCTGAAGAAAATGAGGATATGATTGAATTCTCAGGTGAATACGCAAGCAAAGGTAAATATGTGGTTGCTTTCGATCCCTTGGATGGTTCTTCTAATATTGATGTTAACGTTTCTATAGGTACCATTTTTTCTATTTACCGTCGTCGGTCCAAAGAGGATCATGCCACAATGGAGGATTTTCTCCAACCTGGTACCGACCAAGTGGCTGCCGGCTATGTAATCTATGGCTCCAGTACCATGCTGGTTTATTCTACAGGAAATGGCGTAAATGGTTTTACCCTCGACCCTTCCATAGGTGAATTTTGCCTGAGCCATCCTGAAATGAAAGTTTCTAAATCAGGAGCTATTTATTCTTTGAACCAAGGTAACTATGCCGATTTCCCTAAAGGGGTGAAGGAATATGTAAATTACTGTCAAACCAAAGACAAGGAAACGAATCGTCCTTATACCGCACGTTATATTGGTTCCCTGGTGGCCGACTTCCACCGAAATTTGATTAAAGGTGGAATTTACATATACCCTCCTACAGCAAAATCGCCCAATGGTAAACTTCGTCTTCTATATGAGTGTAATCCTTTGGCATATCTGGTTGAACAAGCAGGAGGTAAAGCTTCTGACGGAAAAACCAGAATTTTGGAAATTCAACCAACCTCCCTGCATCAACGGGTTCCGTTGTTTATAGGCTCTAAAGAAATGGTTGAAAAAGCCGAAGAAATGATGGCAATTTATAGCGAAGAAAAAGTAAATTAGACCTCCTTTTTTCATGAATAATAAACTTAAGTTCCTAATATCCTTCATCAGCCTGTTAGGACTAATCTGGGTATTAAATAACCGAATCAC
>JAIBAJ010000044.1 GCA_019695265.1 Bacteroidia bacterium
AACGGTTATTGGGCTTATATTTAAATACCAAATTCCACAACTCTTGCCTGAAAATTGGCGACAATAACATCTTGAATATTTCCAAGCCGTTAAACTTTGAAAATTGCTTTACTTTCCATTCCTCAACCCGAGCGTTTTCAGGTAAATCAAATGATAGTTTTTCTGTAGAAATGCTAGGTGCTAAGTCGGCCGGAACCAAACTGATTTGATCGAACTGCTTTGCCAAATATGGTAATTCGGTGCCGAAATAGGGTTCACTAAATCCGTATGGAAAGTTGGATAAAAATACGATCAGGCGTTTAGTTTGAACCGGTTTTTTCACTGCAACGGTAAATTTAAGCTTCCCACTTGTATTTCATTCCCGCCTCATCAATACCTTCAAACAAATGGGGATAAAACGCTCTAAGTTCGGCAATAAATTGTTCCCTTGGAAGGTCATCAAAACTGCCGTGGTTCTTCACATATTCCATAAACTGCCGGCCTTCATCATCAAACTGTTGAAATACAGCATCATCCTCTCCATTAAAATCTACCGGCGGAACCCCAAATTTTTCACAAAGTCCGAGATTAAATGCCGGACTGGCCTTTACCCATTTTCCTTCCAACCATAATTCTGTAAATCCATGAAAGACAAAAATATCCGAGCGCAAAATCCGAACAAGTTTATCGGTACTCAGGTGGTTTTTTACATTAGCAAATCCCAATCGTGCCGGTATGCCAACTGCTCTTGCACAAGCAGCTAACAGATTGGCTTTTTCAACACAATATCCGTAACCGTGTTTAAGAACAACACTGGCCTTTAGCATATCCGGATGAAGATCAACATGATACGGATCGTAACGAAATTCATCACGCACGGCATAATAAAGCGCAACGGCTTTTTCCTTATCGCTTAATAAATTTTGGGTGTGCTTACGTGCAAATTCCACAACTGCTTCATGGTCGCTATCGATAAAAAAGGTGGGCTGCAGGTATTTCTGAAATTCGGGTGGATAGGTAGAGTTCATCTGGAGCAGCAAAGGTAAGGAAGGATATTCGTCTTTAAGCCTGGTTTTTTACCCCAAATTCATTTTCAGTTTTACTTGGTGAGCTAAATACAGGTTTGGCGGGTCCCATTCGCCTTCATGCTTTTTCCAAAACCCTTGGCAACCTGCAAGGCTCATGGTCGGGCTATCGGCTGTAATCCTCGTCACACTTGGCTAGCGCCGCGTGTGCCTGTGGGTTACTTGCCTCTATCCCTACCCGAGGGCTTCGAACCGGGCTGGTCTGCAATCCCACGCAATGTGTTCCAAAACCCGGCTTGGTTCTGTTGCAAATCGTACAGGTTTGCGTTAGGTCAAATTGGCTTATTTTTGCATGACGAATTTTTATGCTTACCTTTTTTCTAGCCTGGATTGGATATTACGGCTTTCACAGCCTTTTAGCTTCCACCGAACTCAAGTTACGGATAGCAAGGTTTAGTGCCCGATTTTACCGTTATTATCGCCTGGTATATAGCATTTCGGCCTTGCTTGTATTAGGCATTTTAGCTAATTTTAGCTGGAAGGTTCAAAGTCCGATTCTGTTTCAGCAAAAATTGGTTACTGCATGCGGTTTCGTTTTGCTTGGAATTGGAGCCTTGGTGCAAGTAATGGCTATACGTTCATTTAACCTTCGGGTATTTATGGGTTTAGATTCAACACCTTTGCCTAATCAGGTTTCTTTGCAACCATTAATTGTTGATGGTATGTATAAGTATGTTCGCCATCCTTTATATTTCGGGGTGCTGTGCATGGCTCTAGGTATCCTGTTTGTTTTTCCTTACCAACATGTGCTTGGTTTTTCGTTGATTACGATACTTTATTTGTTTATTGGCAGCTATTGGGAAGAAAAGAAGCTTATTCAAGAGTTTGGGTCTTCTTATGTTCTTTACAAGAGCAGGGTAAAAGGAATTATACCGTTTTTGGTTTAGGAATCTACCGTTGAATTACACTATTTGTAATACGGTTTTACCATCCGGTTAGTTGGGTTTAAAAATCATTCATTGACTTCGTGGCAATAAAGCCAATTTTCACCCACGCTCGCACTCGTTTGCAACAAGTGAGGTTGAGAAATTGGTCTCTGACTGATACGTATTATCATTCATCCCTGAATTTTTTAATTTCTACTAATCCCTTTCCTTCATTATAGTCAACTACACTGCTAATCAGCTATTCATGCGGATACTGTACAAGCAGCTGCCTTACCAGATTTTGATGGATGAAATTTAGTCTTTGCACTACCCATTCCTTCTTTTCCAGTAAATTGGCTTGGTTATTCTCCCTCCATTCGGAATAACAAACAATCCCTTATGCTTTTGCCACTGGCTAGAATTTGGGTTTAACGTGATTTCTGTTTTGACTTATTAGAAAAAGGTATTGACCTTTAATGATTGAGAATCTCTTTTTCCCACAAAAGCCTCTTCCATTTACCGAGCCCAGGTTCATTGGGTAAACTGTTTGGGTTTGCACCCCGGGCAACGATAGAGCCAGGTAGCCCACAGTTACCCGACGGCGCTAGCCTAGGGTGACGAGGACTACAGGCGATAGCGTGACCCGAACGCCCATGCAGGATCGCTGAACAGTTGCAAACCTTTCGTTGGGCGTGAAGGGGGCCCGCCAAATCATTAAAAAACAGAAGATTAACCTATAAATCGAGGTTGTACTCCGAAATTTTACGGTACAAGGTCCTTTCTGAAATGCCCAACTCCTCGGCGGCTTTTTTGCGTTTACCCTTATGCTTTTCTAAAGCCTTGATAATGAGTTCTTTTTCTCGGTCTTCGAGGCTTAAACTTTCCTCTTCAATTTCTTCGTGATCCTGGATGTTGATTACCGGAATATCAGGCTTTTTATGAATACTGATGGTATGTTCGCCCTGATTATCGGTTACCACTTCCTCGTAAAGTTTACGAATAATATTGGCATTGTTTTGTTGTACCTCACCCGATCCGGCCTGTCCGCCGCTACTGATGATATCAAACACCAGTTTTTTGAGGTCAACGATGTCTTTTTTCATATCGAATAAGACCTTGTAAAGCAGTTCACGTTCGGTGAAATCCTGGTTTCCCAAACCGGCGGCTAAACCACTAACTGCCATGGGAATAGGCAAGTTGGAGGTACTGTGTTCGGCGGGTAAATAGTTAACTAAGACATCGGTTGAAATGTTGCGATTTTTTTCAATGATAGAAACCTGCTCAGTAACATTTTTCAGCTGTCTAACATTTCCCGGCCAGTTGTATGATTTCAGCATTTCGGTAGCAGCTTCATCAAGTCGTATGGCTGGCATGCGGTATTTTTCGGCGAAATCGGCAGCAAATTTCCGGAAAAGTAATGGGATATCATCACGGCGTTGTTTCAGGGATGGCACAGCGATAGGAACAGTGTTAAGCCGGTAAAACAAATCCTCACGAAACTTGCCTTTAGCCACTGCTTCGGGCATGTTTACATTGGTTGCGGCTACCACCCTTACACTGGTTTTGATGGATTTAGAAGCACCTACCCGAATAAATTCTCCGGTTTCGAGAACCCGGAGTAAGCGAACCTGGGTAGAGAGCGGCAATTCAGCAACCTCATCGAGGAAAATGGTTCCTTTGTCGGCCACTTCAAAATAGCCTTTTCTGGCTTCGTGTGCACCGGTAAAGGATCCTTTTTCGTGCCCAAACAATTCGCTATCGATGGTTCCTTCGGGAATTGCACCGCAGTTTACGGCGATGTAGGTTCCGTGTTTGCGGGAGCTGAGGTTGTGGATGATTTTGGAGAATACTTCTTTACCCGAACCGCTTTCGCCGGTAACCAACACCGAAAGATCGGTTGGAGCTACCTGTGCAGCAATGTCGATGGCGCGGTCGAGTAGGGGGGAAGTTCCTATAACACCGAAGCGTTGTTTAATTTCTAAGCTTGTCATGTTTTAATTGGTTTTATCAAAGACGGGGAAAGGCTTAATTTTCCACGGCTTCGCCCAACAAAGTGGCCGCTGTACAATCCAATACTTTAACCATAACATAATCGCCCGGTTTGTAGTGTTTTTTGGGGAATACAATCACTTTGTTTTGGGAATTTCGTCCGGACAAATGTTCTTTGGATCGTTTGCTGGTGTTTTCGACCAATACTTCGAACACTTTACCCAGGTCGCGTTTATTGCTTTCGTGAGAAAGGCGTTGTTGAAGATTAACTACTTCGGTAAGGCGGGCTGTTTTAATATCTTCGGGAACGTCGTCGGTAAATTTGCGTTCGGCCAGGGTTTTAGGGCGTTCGGAATATTTAAACATGTAGGCGAAGTCGTAACCAACCCATTCCATAAGGCTTACGGTTTCCTTGTGTTCTTCATCGGTTTCGGAACAAAATCCGGTGATGATATCGGTGGAAATACCGCAATCGGGGATGATGCGACGGATGGCATTTATACGGTCCTGGTACCATTCGCGGGTATAGCCCCGGTTCATCATTTCCAAAATGCGGGAATTTCCGCTTTGAACCGGCAGGTGGATGTAGTTGCAAATGTTGGGGTATTTGGCCATCACATGCAGCACATCGTCATTCATATCTTTAGGGTGTGAGGTAGAAAAACGAACCCTCAACAAGGGACTAACCTGGGCAACTTTTTCCATTAACTGAGCAAAAGTGGTTGCTTTGGCTCGCTCTTCATCGGAAAGAATTTCTTTTTTTAAACCACCACCTGCGTAGAGGTAAGAATCAACATTTTGTCCAAGCAGTGTTACTTCGCGATAGCCCTGTTCAAAAAGTTCTTTTGCTTCCTGAACAATGGTTTCCGGGTCACGACTGCGTTCTCTCCCCCTGGTGAAAGGAACCACACAAAAGGCGCACATATTATCGCAGCCACGCATGATGGAGATAAAGGCGGTGATGCCGTTTCCACCCAAACGAACCGGGGTAATATCGGCATAGGTTTCTTCTTTGGAAAGGATAACATTCACTGCTTTTTGTCCGGTTTCAGCTGTTTCGAGCAATTGAGGAAGGTCGCGATAAGCGTCAGGGCCCACCACAATATCCACCAGTTTTTCTTCTTCCAGCAATTGGGCTTTTAAACGCTCGGCCATACAACCCAACACCCCAATAACCAATTCAGGTTTATGTTTCTTTACGGCCCTGTATTCTTTTAGTCGTCCGCGTACCCGTTGTTCGGCATTGTCGCGAATGGCACAGGTGTTTACAAAGATTACATCGGCTTCCTGAATGTCTTTGGTGGTGCTATACCCTTTATCTTTGAGGATAGAGGCTACAATTTCACTATCGGAGAAATTCATTTGGCAGCCATAGCTTTCCAGGTAAAGTTTTTTATTGGCTCCGGGCAGAGCTTCAATAAGGGTTGCTTGTCCTTGTTTGGATTCATCAATCACCTTAAATTCGTCGTGTTCAAACATGTTTTCAAAAAAAGGCTGCAAAGATAGGGCATTTTATTGAGATGGTGACAAATTGGCAGATTTTTAGATAGTTTAAAGCAATAGGCTAAGTTGATGAAAATAAAAGAATGGATTTAAGGTTCAAGTGAAAAGAGGGGCATTTCTATAAACGGAAGAGAATAGCAGCAATGATTCGGGTTTCGTTTTTTCGAAGATCGGGTCTCCAGGTAGGGTCTAGGGTGCTTGTTGCGTAGCCTGTTTGAGAGGTTACCCCGCCGGGACCGGCAAAATAGGGGACAGAGCTGGCTCTATGAACCAATTCTATCCGGAAGGTGATGCTTTGATTAGGCATAAAATCCAGGTTGGTTGAACAATCCCAGGCTTTGAAGGGGTCGCCGGGATTGGCAGAGAAAGGAAAGGCGCCTTCGGTCTTGGTTGGGTCGTTGGGATTGGGCAGAGGACTGGCTTGTCCGGTGGGATATAACACCAAATATCTACCCGGGTTGGTCATAACGCCTCCGCCAAAAGTCCAGGCCAGCTTATTTTTCATGAACCACAAACGATGGTAAAACATGGCACTTAAAAAATATTGGGACGGACCATGGATGCTGTCGCCTTTATTAAAACCGTTAACGCCTCCCCCCCATTCGCAGCCTATATCTACGGTAAGAGAAATGGCAGCCCTGGTAATTTTACTATGGTTGGGACGATTGGTATAACGCCATAGCAAACTGTTGTCGGAATGGAAACGTTTCCGGGAAGGCAAACCTGCTGCATCGGTACCGTAGTAATTATTGGTAAGGATTTTAAAGTTTGAATTAGGTATCCAGGTAACATTTCCGCCTAAACCGGGCATGCTGTTGAACTTGCCATAGCTTTGCCAGCCATTGATAATCCAGGGTTCAATCTTGAGGTGTTTGGTGGGGTGGTATTGAATTCGGATTCCATTAAAAAACCAGGGAGTATTGTCAGAAGTATAAGAAGCCTGATATTCCCAGTTTTCGGCCTGGTAGAAAGAATTCAGGCCGATATAGGACATAAATAGTCCGGCATCTACATTTAAGCCATAAGCCGTATTAAAGTGGTAACCTGCATAAGCTTCACTCAAGTAACGGTAAACATTGGCAAGCTGGTATTGGCCTCTATATGGACTATAATCATTTCGGGGAACCACTACCGAGCGGGTTCCGAATTGGGTCATAAAACGGGCTCTAGCTCCTTTATAATAGAAATCTCCCCCAACATGCAAGGCCGAAAGTTCTACTTCATTGTTTCTGGCCAAAGCCGTAGAACCAACTACCGTATTGTCGTTGGGATTATTGAAGGAAAAGGTATAATTAACATCGAGCAATATGCTGGGTGTAAAGTAAGGAATACGGTTGAAAACAGAGCTGTCGCGGCGGTCGCTGCCATTGGCCCAGGTTAGGTCAAGGCCTTCAAAGGCTTCTCCTTTCTGTTTGGAAATATGAGCATTGGGTTTGTTTTCCTGAATTTTGTCCGGGTTTTCAGGAATAGGATTAGGCTGTTGGCAATGGGTCAAAAAGGGCACAGAAATACATGCTCCAAGCAGGAGTAAGGGGGGTAATTTAAACATGGTGATTTAGGGATTTAAACGTTCGAGCGAAATGGGTGAAATGGGATTTACAACCAAGGGATATTCTTCAATAACTACATCACTGCGATCCAGTCCAAAAGCTTTTTCATCACGTTGGCTTAGTTTTTTTAGAAAAAAGTAGGATTCCAAAAGCAAACTGTTTTTCATTCCAAAATCGTTTTCAACAGAAAGGAATTTTTCCATGACCACAAATTTGAAGTCGGGCTCGGGATTATATTTGGTAGAACCATCCGGACGAGTATGTAGGTTGAGTTCTTTGTTTTGGACCAGCTCTTGCACAATTTTTTTGAAATAGAATTCAGAACGTGGTTGTATCCTGAATCCTACATGGATATTTATTTTTATAACCTTATCGTCCACCAATTCAGAAACATCGTAAGCCAAGGTATAAGGTTGTTCGGTTCGGTGAATATGCAAAAACCAATATACATCCGCACGTTTGGGTCGTTTAGCAAAGATTGATTTTATGATTTTTTCCTCGATTTCGTGGCGGTTGTTAGCTTTGGTAAGGTAAATTAGGTGAGTTGAAAATGGGGTAATACTCGTATCCTGACTTAGTTCAGTAATCGATTGGGCGTACTGGCCTAAATCTACAAAGCGGGTAAGCCGGTTGTTTATTTTTCGGGCATAATACCAAACATACATGGTGGCGAAAATGAGGAGTTCAAAAAAGAGAAACATCCATCTTTCTTTAATCTTGGCCACATTAGCAATAAAAAAGCTCCCTTCCACCAGACCGAAAACAACAAGGAAAAGAATGATTAGCATAGGATTCCATTTCAAACGATAGGCTAAAAAATAGGTAAGTAACAGGCTTGTCATCATCATAGCAATGGTGATGCTAAAGCCATAAGCAGCCTCCATGTTGGTTGAACTTTGAAAGTAAAGTATCATAAGGATACAGCCTGCCCACAAAATGGTGTTTACCGATGGGATATAAATTTGTCCTTTGGTTTCGGTTGGTTGCCTAACACTTACTCTTGGCCAAAAATTAAGGTTCATGGCTTCAGAAATGAGCGTGAAGGAGCCGCTAATCAAGGCTTGTGAAGCAATAATGGTTGCAAGGGTTGCGATAAGAATACCGGGCAACAAGAGCCAGGAAGGCATTAATTCAAAAAAAGGATTGCGGCCGTTAAGTTGTGTTTGACCTTGTTGCAGTGACCAGGATGCCTGGCCAAGGTAATTGGTTATCAGGCAGGTTTTTACGAAAAGCCACGAAATCCGGATGTTTTTTCTACCACAATGGCCCAGATCGGAATACAAAGCTTCAGCACCGGTTGTTGCCAAAAACACTGCCCCTAGCAACCAAAACCCCTGTGGGTAATGCACCAATAGCAGGTAGGCATAATAAGGGTTCAGACTTTTTAAAACAATTGGGTAGTGTAAAATTTGGTTGAATCCGAGGGCAAAGAGCATAGAAAACCAAAGAACCATGATGGGGCCAAAGGCAAAACCTACTTTTTGTGTTCCGAAGCGTTGGAAGAAAAACAATAGGGATAGAATCAGAATAACAATGGGAACAGTTGGAATATGTGCTAATCCATCAATCATTTCCAGTCCTTCCACAGCCGAAGCAACAGAAATCGGTGGAGTAATAATACCATCGGCCAATAAGGTGGTTGCGCCCAGGATGGTTGGAATTACCAGCCCTTTTCCAAACCTGCGAATTTGGGCATAGAGCGAAAAAATGCCCCCTTCTCCATCGTTGTCGGCTCGAAGTGTTAGCCAAATATACTTAATACTGGTTTGAATAACCAAGGTCCAAAAAACGCATGAAACACCTCCCAAGACTAATGTTTCATCTATCGGGCGATTTCCTAAAATGGCTTTAAACACATAGAGTGGACTGGTTCCTATATCGCCGTAAATGATGCCCATGGAAACGAGTAAGGTGGCCGCGGTAACCTTTTGAGAATGGATGTTGAACTTGCCCATAAACTAAAAATTGATGGGGCAAAGGTCATGGGAAGGGCATAAAGGTGGAATAAGGGTTTGGACGGCGGTATAAAGAAAGTATAAAGATGGAGGGGTTACCCAAACCTATACCCAACCCCCGGAATGGTGGTCAGTAGCTTTTCCTCATCCTGGTCTAAATCCAATTTTTTACGCAATTGACCAATAAATACGCGTAAATATTGGGTTTCCAATTGATATCCCGTTCCCCATATTTCCTTCAGTACCTGCGCATGGGTTAAAACCCTTCCCCGGTTTTCCATCAAAAGCAAAAGCAATTTGTATTCGGTTGGGGTTAAACTAATTTCTTCTTCTTGTTTCCAAAATCGACGAGAGGCAATATCCAGTTTATAAGGCCCGCAGCTTATGGTTGGTTCGGTCGTTAATCCATCGCTCCGTCGCAAACATGCCCTGATCCTTGCTAATAATTCTCCCGTCCGGAAGGGCTTGGTTAAATAATCGGTCGCCCCATTGTCAAGCGCTCTGATTATGTCCTCCTCCGATTTCTGTACCGATAAAATCAAAACCGGACCTTGATACCATTGCTTTAGCTCCTCTAAAACAGTATGGCCCGACATATCCGGTAAACCTAAATCCAATAGGATTAAATCAGGAAGGTAATTCGCCGCCAGTTGTATACCTTCTTTTCCGTTTTGGGCATGAATTGCTTTGTACCCATTGGTTTCCAAGTTTATTTCCAATAGTTTACGAATTGGTGTTTCGTCTTCAACAAGCAAAATACAAGGCTTATTCATGCTTTAATTTGTTGATATAATTCGTTTCAACAGGGAGGCAAAGTTCGAAACAAGCGCCTCCGGTTTCCGAAGCAGTCAACATTATTTTTCCACCGTGGGCTTCCACATAGCCTTTCACAATCGATAGGCCCAATCCTGTGCCGGAATGGGAAGTGTTCGGTAGCCGGTAAAACTTTTCAAATACCTTTTCCCGGTCGGCCTCCGGAAAACCGAATCCATTGTCCGACAAACGATAGTAGAGATTTTGGTTGTCAATCCCAATTGAAATTCGCATAACGCAATTGGACGGTGTATGGTCCAAGAAGTTGAGCAGAAGATTTTGGAAAACTTGGTGTAGCAGTCCTTCGTCCACTTTTACCAGGGGCAAATCGCGGCTTTTTTCTATAAAAACTTGTTTAATCTTTGGATTAGCAACATAACCTATAACCGCATTTTCAACCAATTCAATGGGGTCGCACCAATCCTTTTTCAATTGCAATGTGCCCGATTCTAACCTGCTCATGTGCAGGAGGTTTTCAACCTGGTCGTTAAGTCTAAGTGATGCCGATTCAATACTGTCCAATAGGTTTTTTTGATTTGAAAGGGGTAAATGCTTGTTATCCTGAAGTGTATCTACCGCTCCAAGTATCGTGGAGATGGGGGTTCGCAACTCATGCGACAAGGAATTAAGCAGGGTGTTGTATAGCTTAATGGTTTTTTCTTTTTCTTCCTTGTCCCGGATTTGCCTTTTAGCCTGTCGTATGCGTAAGGAAAGTACCGTATGAAGTAGTGCTACCACAATGTACATGCAAATTAACAGCCAGTCTTCGGCATTACCTATATGAAAGGTGAAAACGGGCGGAATAAAGAAAAAATTCCAAACAAAGGCACTTAAAATGGCCGAAAAAATGACCGGTAGCATTTCAAAAACCAAGGCTTGCAAGGATACCACCAAGAGCAAAATCAATGCAATGGATTTGTAAGGAAGCGAGGCTCTGAAAAGGTAGCAACCCCCTGAAACCAGCACAACCAGCCCCATTGAATAAAGATAAGATTGGGCTTTAGGGGTATTCATGACTGGCAAAGGTAGAGAATACCAACATGCTGAATAGGGTAATTCGGAATGATTTCAAATTAGCCACTTTGGTTGAATCGTTGCTGTCAGCATTTACACCGAAATTGTCATTTGAAACGAAGTGAACAAATGACAAGTGCGATGGGATGTGGGAAGATTCGGGTTAACCCCGAGCTAGTGATAGTTAGGTTTTCTTACCAATTTAGGAATATGCCGAGGATACATTATGTTATAACAATTTTACATAAGAAAATTAATATATAAATTGATATTACATAATGTTCTCTCGGTAAAGATTACTTGAAAACCTTACTATCACTTGTCTCGAAACGTAGTTTAAAATTTCTAATGACAATTTTGGGTTTATATTTGTGAGGGATGGTGCAACCGACTATTACAAACTTCTTTCTTTCTTATGGCCTGAGGCTCAATTTAATGCCTTCGGTACTAGCTCTAATCCTAGGGTTAAACTTCTTTCCGAAAGTTGTGATTGCCGATAGTATTCCTTCTCCTATTGTTGTTTCCGCCTACTTCGACCTCTACTACGCCTACGATTTTAATCAACCCGGTAACCACATCCGCCTCCCTTTTGCCTACTCTTACAACCGCCATAACGAACCTAACCTCAACCTGGGTTCTATGAAAGGTGCCTGCCAGGCCAAGCGGATTCGGGCCAATCTTGCTTTGATGGCCGGTAGTTACTCCATGGATAACCTGGCTGCTGAACCAGGCCTTCTAAAACACATCCTCGAAGCCAACATTGGTTTAAAACTGTCTAAATCAAAAAACCTTTGGCTCGATGCCGGCGTATTTCCTTCTCACATCGGCTTCGAAAGTGCCATAAGCAAGGATTGCTGGAATGTAACCCGTAGCATGATGGCCGACAATACGCCGTATTATGAGTCGGGATTAAAGCTTAGTTATATCTCCAAAAACGAAAAATGGCAAATGGCATTTTTGCTGTTAAATGGGTGGCAGCGTATGCGTATCATTAAGCAAAGTCTAATTCCTTCTGCCGGTCATCAATTGGTTTTTAAACCCAACGATAAAGTACTTCTCAACAGCAGTTCTTATTTTGGAAACCAAGGTTACGATTCGGCTATTCTAATGCGGTATTACCACAATTTGTATGCTCAGTTTCAACTCCTTAACCGTTTAGGGCTGACCCTGGGTTTTGATCTGGGGGCTCAACAAAAATTTACCGGTAGTAAAACCTATTCCGTATGGTATTCACCCGCTGCCCTGTTGCGTTTTCAGCTTACTTCCCGTTTGTTTGCCTCAGCACGTGGCGAGTTTTTCAGCGATGCCGCCGGTGTAGTCATTTTTAGTTCCACACCTTCCGGCTTTCAAACCTGGAGTTATTCGGTTAATTTGGATTATTTCCTCACCAAAAACCTGCTTTGGCGCATGGAAGGCCGGGGTTTTACTGCTAAAGATGCTATTTTTCATACAGACCAAGGTCCAAAATCCCAAAATTGGATGCTACTTTCATCTCTGGCCTGGAGTTTTTAATTTTTTTAGGCGGGCTGCCTTCGCCCCTTAGGTAATATCTTTAATCCAAGCCGAACTGCATGGGCGAAAGGCACCGGGCTATCCGCAGTAGTCCTCGGTTTTCTTCGTTATCACTTCGCAAACCTGTGGGCTACTTGCTCCTATCCCTTCCCGGGGTGCTTCGAACAAAGTTGGGTAAAATATCCTAAACTTCCACCAATGTCCCTATCTTCTCCCCGCTCATTAAACGTTTCAGGTTGCCCGGTTTATCCATATTGAAAACCACAATTGGCAAGTTGTTTTCGTTGCAAAGGGTAAAAGCCGTCATATCCATTACATTGAGGTTTTTCTCGTAGGCCTCGGTAAAGGTAAGGCGGTCGTATTTGGTCGCTGTTGGGTCTTTTTCGGGGTCTGCAGTATAGATTCCATCTACACGAGTACCTTTTAAAATCACATCTACTTCCATTTCTATAGCACGTAAAGATGCTGCGGTATCCGTTGTAAAATAAGGATTTCCGGTACCGGCACCAAATATTACTACACGTCCTTTTTCGAGGTGACGAACGGCTCTTCTGCGAATGTAGGGTTCGCAAATTTGTTCCATTTTAATTGCCGATTGCAGGCGGGTGCTAACACCGTGTTTTTCCAGGGAAGCCTGAAGGGCCATGCTATTAATAACAGTTGCCAACATACCCATGTAATCGCCTTGAACGCGGTCAATTCCACCTTGTTCGGCCTGGATACCGCGGAAGATGTTTCCACCGCCTATAACGATGGCGACTTCCACGCCCATATTTACAATTTCTTTTATTTCGGAGGCATAATCGCTCAATCGGTCATTGTCGATACCGAATTGCTTTTTGCCCATTAATGATTCACCACTAAGTTTTAATAGTATACGTTTAAATGCCATCGGATAAGGATGAAGTTGTTTGAGTTTTGGTTGTAAGGTCAAAAAAAAAGGGAACCGAAGTTCCCTTTTAAAAAAGAATTAACTAAGTGCTACTCGTTTGAAAGCTTTAACGGTTAAGCCTTTCTCAACGGAGTCAAGGTATTGGCTAACATTAAATTTATTGTCTTTGATAAACTCCTGGTTTAACAAAGTGCTTTCTTTATAGAACTTGTTCAATTTGCCTAAAGCGATTTTTTCAACCATTTCTTCAGGTTTACCTTCGGCACGAATTTGTTCTTTAGCAATTTCCAATTCACGGTTAAGTGTTTCGGTATCTACATCGTCTTTATCAACAGCAACCGGAGCCATGGCAGCAACTTGCATAGCTACGTCGCGTGAAGCGGAATGAATAGCATCGTTTACTGCTTTGTTAACACCAACCAACGTAGCCAAACGGTTACCCGGGTGGATGTAGGATACAACGGTTTCTGCATCAACAGTTTCGTAGCGGCTGATTTCTAATTTTTCGCCGATTTTACCAATATTGTCGGTAATAATATCCGAAACGGTTCCATTACCCATAGGAAGCGCAAGGAAAGCTTCTAAGTTAGCCGGGTTTTTTTCAATAGCCACATCTAAAAGACTGGCAGTTAATTTAATGAAATCTTCGTTTTTGGCAACGAAATCGGTTTCGCAGTTTAGGCAAACGATAGCGCCATGTTTTCCGTCGGCGGTAACTTTGGCAAGCACTACACCTTCTTTAGCATCGCGATCGGCGCGGTTGCTGGCCACTTTTTGACCTTTTTTACGAAGGTAATCAACAGCAGCTTCAAAATCCCCATTGGTTTCTGTAAGTGCTTTTTTGCAGTCCATCATACCGGCGCCAGTCATTTGGCGTAGTTTGTTTACATCTGATGCAGTAATCATTTTAGATTGTTTTGTTTTGTTATTAAAATCAGGTAATTGATAGGTTTATATCATAAAAAAACCATGTCCGTAATGTAGCAGACATGGTTTTTCGTAAATGAGCTTTTTAATTAAGCTGTAGCACCGCGTCTGCTGCGAGTTCTACCACGACCACCACCTTGTTGTTTTTTAGCTTCTGCTTCTTCTTCTTCGGTTAGTTGGTTTTTGCGTGATACTCCGTCTGAGTCAATGAATGTATCATCATCCTCGTTTTTGTCTTTATCGAATTTGCGCTCAGCCAATCCTTCTTCAATGTAGGAAGCGATGGTGCTAAGGATAATTTCGATTGACTTTGCAGCGTCATCATTTGCCGGGATAGCAAAATCTACCACGTTTGGATTGGAGTTGGTATCTACTACTCCAAAGGTTGGAATACCTAAACGTTTTGCTTCTGCAACTGCGATGTGTTCTTTGGTAATATCAATGATAAACAAAGCGGCTGGCAGACGGGAAAGATCAGCGATAGAACCTAAGTTTTTCTCCAGTTTCTCTCTTTCGCGGCTAATGGAAAGTTTCTCTTTTTTAGAAATTACATCGAATGTTCCATCGGTAGCCATTTTGTCGATTTGACCCATTTTACGCACCGCCTTACGGATGGTAGCAAAGTTGGTCAACATTCCACCTGGCCAACGCTCAGTAACATAAGGCATGTTAACACGTTTGGATTGTGCTGCAACAATTTCTTTTGCTTGCTTTTTGGTAGCTACGAAAAGGATTTTGCGACCCGATTTAGCAATTTGTTTTAAAGCAGCACCTGCTTCTTCCAATTTGGCAGCTGTTTTATTAAGGTCGATAATGTGGATACCATTTTTCTCCATAAAAATATAAGGAGCCATAGCTGGATTCCACTTTCTTTTCAAGTGTCCAAAATGCACACCTGCTTCGAGTAATTGTTCTGTTGTAACTTTTGACATTGTGTCGGAATAGTTCGGATGAATAAGATTAACGTTTGCTGAATTGGAAGCGTTTACGGGCTTTTTTCTGACCTGGTTTTTTACGCTCTACCATTCTTGGGTCACGAGTAAGTAAACCATGTGGCTTCAATACCGGTTTGTTTTCAGCATTGGCTTCCACAAGAGCTCTAGAAATACCTAAACGGATAGCTTCGGCTTGTCCGGTAATTCCACCGCCATCAACATTTACTTTTACATCGTATTGTCCAAGGGTGTTGGTCAATGCAAAAGGCTGATTTACTTTGGTACGCAATACATCCGTTGGCAAATACTCACGGTGATCGCGGTTGTTGATGATAATGGTTCCATTGCCGGCTTTCAAGTAAACTCGAGCTACGGCGGTTTTCCTTCTTCCGAGGGCGTTAATAACTTCCATCTGGATTATTTTACTTCGTTAAGGTTAATTACTTTTGGTTGTTGTGCCTCATGTGGATGTGAACTTCCTACATAAATATAAACATTTTTGTTTAAAGCACGACCTAATTTGGTCTTTGGTAACATTCCCCAAATCGCATTCTCAAGAATACGCTCCGGTGCAGTGCCCAATAATTCGCGTGGAGTCGTAAAACGTTGCCCACCCGGATATCCGGTGTAACGAACGTATTCTTTTACATCCGTTTTGGTTCCGGTTAATACCACCTTCTCTGCATTAACAATGATAACATTGTCTCCACAGTCAACATGCGGTGTGTAATTAGTTTTGTATTTGCCACGTGCAAATTTAGCAACCACAGACGCCAAACGACCCAATACTTGGCCCTCGGCATCAATTACTACCCAACCCTTTTGGGCGGTAGCCTTGTTGGCTGAAATAGTTTTGTAACTTAGTGAATCCACTGTATAAATTGTTTTACTTTTTTCAAAAAGGGCTGCAAAGATACAAAGGATTTTGATTCCTCCAAATAGTTCGAACAAGATTTTGTTGAAAAAATGAATTTAGCGCAAGTGCTTGATAACCAAACCTCAAGATGCATTATTTGTTGGGAACCCCAAAATTAATTAACAATCACCTGTTTTTTTACCCCAAAATTCTTCCCGCTTTCCGCCCAACATTTCTTGCCCAATTTTTTCCAACTTTTCCTTTCCTCCCTCCCCTCCCTTCATTACTTATATAAGCATCCAAGCTCCTTTCCCCGGTTTGACTTTTATCCCTGAATCTACCGAAGGCAGTAGTCTGATCTGTAATTTTTAGCCCAAAAACCGGAACTGTTTTTCTTACACCTAATCTATATAGGTATGGCAAGCCCCAATCATATCCATGTGTCATATTACTCTTTCGCATAGGTTTGGTGTCTGGTTTTTATGAGCGCTTTCCTGTCTGTTTAGGAAGAGATTGATTTATTCCTTTCAGTCCTAGCTCGAATGTTTTACTCCTTTTCCTTTTCACACCATGGCGGAGTACTTACCTCTGCCGGTACGAAGTGCCTCGGGCAACGATTGAGGCAAGTAACCCACAGGCCCACGCGGCACTAGCCAAGTGGGCCGAGGATTACAGCCGAAAGCGTGACCCTGACGCCCATAACCAATACGCTTCGTTTAGCAGGCTACTCCGTGGGCAGAAGGGGGCCCGCCAAATTTTAAACCGCTAACACCTGATCTGTATCTAACCTTTTATACCGTTTCCATCGCTCTTTTCCTTTGTTTATAGGGGATTCAAACGAATTTTTTGGAATGTTTTTCTATCAATTACCCGCTTTTTTATCTTGCAGACCTTGCTTAGAAACCAAATTTTAACATAAAAATAAGCTAGAAATTCATGCTAAATGTAAGTGTATTTATTCGATTAATTTGTATAATTGGCCGCTCAATGAGACCAAACTCTTTCAAGGGGACCATTCCGAAAAGCCTTACGAGTAGGAAAAATTAACACCTAATCAATCTTATGGACGCTCAAAAAGTAGACATGTTCATTATGGCTAACGGAAAATTTTTCGAAAGCCACCAAGTTATGCAAATCCGCGAAAGACTTCTTACCGTGGACGATTCCAAATGGGGAGCCATTCAATCCATCCCTTTTAAAGACCCTCAAACCAGCCTAATTGTTTCTATTTTGGGCGGTAACTTAGGCATTGATCGTTTTATTATCGGCGATACCGGATTGGGAGTTGGTAAACTGCTTACCTGCGGCGGACTTGGTATTTGGACTATCGTAGATTGGTTTATGATTCAAGGCGCTACCCGGGAGAAGAATTTCGAAAAAATTCAACCTTTCCTATATTAATATGTTCCAAACCAGAAACAGGTTCTATACCTTCGTTTCTATTGGTTGCCTGTTTGCCTACGCTCTGTTGGCTTGGTCATATAACACCAAATCCACCGGTCCGTCGGTGTGTATGTTTAAACAGCTTACTTCCTTGCCTTGCCCGTCCTGTGGCTCAACTCGAGCTATTTTGGAACTGGCCCATGGAAATTTCATGCACTCGTTTCTGCTCAACCCTATTGGAATTTTCCTTGCTTGTTTATTGGTGATTCTTCCCCTTTGGATAAGCAAGGATGTTCTGACAGGAAGCAATTCCTTCTTTATTCGTTTCCAACAAACCAATCAACTGCTTAAAAAACCTTCCGTTCTCCTTCCGTTCCTGGCCTTGGTTGCCGTTAATTGGTGGTGGAATATTTCTAAAGGACTTTAAATGGAACCCGAACAACCCTATCAACCCAACGATCATGAGGCCGAAAAAGCTTCGAATAGCTACCTCATGTCACTCATTGCCATTATCGCAGGCTTGCCCCTGCCAATCATTAACCTGCTCGCAACCTTTATCTTCTTTATGGGTAACCGCAAAGGGACTTATTTTGTCCGCTGGCATTGTACCCAGGCCTTGCTTAGTCAAGCCTCTTTGCTTTTTGTAAATAGCTATGGCTTTTGGTGGACTGTCTCCATTTTGTTCTCCGAAGTTCAAATTACCAATAACTACATCGCTTACCTGCTTTCCGCTTTTATCCTGAATGTGATCGAATTTATTGCTACCATTTATACCGCCATTGAGGTTCGTAAAGGAAAGCATGTCGATTGGACTTTCTACGGTGATATCACTACAGCCCTTGTAAAACCATGATTAAAACCTTTTTGAAAGGACTAGGAATGGTCCTTACTTTTTTCTTGCTTTGGTTCGCTCTTACCAACATTAATTGGATGGACCTTTTTCATATTGAGAAAATTAGCAAAGACACCGACAGAAAACTGGGCAACTTGTTTTGGGAAACCATCAATAAAACCGAGCAGGTGGTAAAGGATAAAAAATTAAACAACGCCCTCGACGAAATGGTGGAACGAATTTGTGAGGATAACCAGATCAATCAGGAAGATATTCAACTGCACCTAGTACAAAGCAACGAGGTTAATGCCTTTGCACTTCCGGGCGGACACCTGGTGGTTTATACCGGTTTACTCAAAGATGCCAAATCGCCCGAATCGGTTGCCGGGGTTTTGTGCCACGAAATTGCTCATATCAAAAAAGACCATATTATGAAAAAGTTGGTCAAAGAAATAGGTATGGCAACCTTGTTAGGCATGGCTTCCGGAAGTGCCGGCGGAGAGGCCGTTAAAAGTGCCGCCAAAACCCTTTCATCCAATGCTTTCGACCGAAAATTGGAAAAGGAAGCCGATATTCAGGCTGTAAAATACATGATAAACGCCGAGCTTGATCCGCTTGAATTTGCTAAATTCATGGAACAATTGGCAGAGCAAGAATCCGAAGTAACAGAAGACCTTTCCTGGTTAAGTACTCACCCCGATTCCAAAGAAAGAGCCGAATACATTCGGGAATATGCCACCGAATTTTCCTACGAAACCCGGCCCATGTTCTCCGAAGGCCGCTGGGATTCCCTCTTGGTTCGCCTGGAGCAAACTGGCAATCAAAACTTGGATTCCAGAGACTAATCCGGGTATAAAATCATATTTTTAAGGTATAATTCCTGACCTTGGTCATGGGCTAGGCTCGGTGTGCAGCCTACTTTTACCTCAAATATTTATTACATGGAAAAACACCACGATCTTATTCACGAATTCCCCGAATACAAAGAGAAAATCCACGAATTAAAGCTCAATAATACCCATTTCAAATCCTTGTTCGACGAATACCATACCCTTGATCACGATATTCACCGCATCGAATCAGGTGCAGAGCCAACTTCCGATGATGTATTAACCGAATTGAGGAAGAAACGGGTTCATTTGAAAGATTCCTTGTACGCCTTATTGAAGCAGTAATACCAATTTTTAGCCTGTAGCCTGTAATAGCCAAATTATTCCATAGGAGGATTCCAAATTCGACCTACTTGATATAGTTGAGTTTACCCCTCCCGAAGAAATTTCGGGAAAGAAGTTGTTATAAAATTGGGCAAACAAATTGATTTACAAGTTTTTAGCTCGTTTAGGAATTTCTAATACGCAATTTGGGTTAAAGCCCTTAAAGACAAGCGTTTAGCTCGTTTTTGGGGGCTTTTTTGTATTAGTTGGGTTGGCATGTTCCTTATTTGGCGGGCCCCCTCCGCCTACAAATTGCTTGCAAAGCCCACCGGAAATGCATGGGCGTTCGGGTCACGCTATCGGCTGTAGTCCTCGTCCCCCTAGGCTAACGCCGTCGGTGTCCTGTGGGCTACTTGCCTCTATCGTTGCCCGAGGGTGCAAGGCCGAAGTGTAGAAACTTATCCCAAAAAACTCTGTCGAGCACATCTTTTGAATTACTTACCCGGCGGTTGGGGTTCGGGTCGGGTAGGGATAGCAGTGGAAAGCCCACAGACGGCCGTGGCGCTAGCCCGGGCGGCGAGGACTTGGAACGAATAGCCCGACCATGAGCCCGAAAATGCTTGGTAATTGTACCTAAGCTACTGCGAATGGGACCCGCCAAATAATAAACCAAACATCAGGTCCAATAGTAATGCTTTAACCAGCGCCACCAGTTTTTCGATTTTGCCATATCCACCACCAATTGCTGCCGGGTTAAACTTTCCATGGACGGCAATTCGGGGTTATTTCCCTGGATGTCCATAAACTGCTCAAGCCCCAGGTAACCAAAGGCCGTGGTAGCCCTCATAATTTGGATGAACTTCTTTTTGCGTGACTTCGGAACATGCAACTTATCCACCTCGGCAAAAAACGTTTGTACGGTTTGATGATAATAGTTCCAATAGGCATGCACATCCTTCATTCGATAAGGCAGGGTAACAATACCTTCCAGCATATCTTTCCGGATGTCGTACTGATCATTTATCAACTGAATAATGCCTCCGATTTGGTACCAAAGCCGCTTGGTGGTTTCGATATCGCGCTCATCGATGTTTAAATCGAGGTAATAGAAGCACATTTGGTAGGCCCAGCCCCCTTTTTGCAAGGTAATACGTTCCAACTCCGAATCGGAAACAGAAGCATCAAACTGTTTGGCGGAATCTTGTTGGTTGCGAAGTAGTTTACCAAAAACAGCTAAGTGTTCTTCGGGTTGGTGCACCCCGGGTAACAAAGCTTTTTGCATGTAAACAAAGAGTTTCTCGTTAAAGTTGCGGGGTTCAAATTCGAGTCCGTGCAGGGTAATTTTTTCCTGATCTTCGGTACTGAGTTGTTTTAGGTCGAAAAAATCGTCGTAAATAACGGTTGACACGTAGTACAACAGCATGCGTTCCTTTTCAGATTTGGTGGTATTCCTGCCATAGAGCTGAGTAAAGGCATCGCAGGTCATAGGGATGTGCAAGGCGTAACGTTCAAGGGCTTTGGTAAGGGTTGCTTCGTCGAGCTTTCCTTGAAGAGGTTGTTCCAATTGGGCAAAATAGGCACGGCCATACCTGACTAGATGCAGATAGGAATACAAAATATGAAGGATTTTCAGCAGCATCCTTCTTTTATTGGTCTGAAAGAGCTTTTAGAAAATTAATGATATCTGTTTTTTCCTGCTGGGTAAAATTTTTCTGAACAATCATTCCACTTTTATTGGGATGGTTTTTACCTCCACTGCTGTAGTGTTCCAATACTTCCTCCAAGGTTTTCAGCGACCCGTCGTGCATGTAAGGAGCGGTTTGGGCAATATTACGTAGCGAAGGGACTTTGAATTTACCCACATCGGCTGATTGTCCGGTTACACGAGCTCTGCCGCTATCGGCGTATACTTCATACAAACCATTGTTATGAAAGCTGTAATCGGTAAAGTTGTATTCGCCATGGCAATGGAAGCAGTCGCCACGTTCATTGAAAAACAAATTCATTCCACGGGTTTCGGATTCGTTAAGTGCGGTGGTATTGTTGTTGTGGAGGTAGTCGTCGTATTTGGAGAGTCCGGTAAACAAAGTACGTTCGAAATTTGCTATGGCACGGGTAAGTGTATAAACGGAGGGCCCTTCGCCATAGGCTTGTTCAAAGAGAGCAGGATATTCAGGGTGGTTTTTGAGACGTTCTACCACCAGGTTAACATCGAAATCCATTTCGAGTGGATTGGAAATTGGGGCAAGCACTTGTTGTTCCAAAGTTGGCACCCCTCCATCCCAAAACATATAAGGCTGGTAGGCTACATTTAAAATAGTCATGCTATTGCGCATGGTATTTTGGTTGTCGATGCCTTTGCTGAAGGCCAGGCTATCCACAAATTTCAGGTTTTCGAAATGGCAGGAGGCGCAGGCAATGGTGCTATCGCGAGAGAGAATTGGATCGTGAAACAGGCGCTTGCCTAAATCGATGCGGTAGCGGGTAGGCAGGTTATCGTCGGGAATTTCGGGAGAAGGAAAGCCTTTTGGAATAGCAAGGGCAATAACTGCATCGCCCAGTTGAGGGTCCTTTTTACAAGAAGCCAGAATCAAAAGCAGGAATCCGAAGAGGTAGATCTTTTTCATATCAAAAAAAAGGGCGCACTTTTTTGAAGTGCGCCCCAAAGTTAAGTTAAACATTCTTATTCATTTTCAACTTCGAAAGAAGATTGAAGGTTGTTGGCAATTTTCTCAGCCATTGGATAACCCGGGCCCATGGAATGAGTCAAAGTTTCGGTCGTTAAATCTAGGTTTTGGATGGCAGTTAGAAAATCGAAATGCATGTGGATCATTTTTTCTGCGTCGCCTGTTACTTCAAAGGCGGAAGTAGAAAAATCGATTTGACGTGCCAACATATCCATACCAACGTGGTAGAAGAAGTCGTGGTTTGGTGCAGAAACACCGGCAGCAGTGGTATCAACACGGCCTTCAGCTTTAAGGAAAAGGTAACCACTGTTCCAATCCCAATGCATAGAAGGAGTTTGCATGGCCAAAGGTTCACCGGCAGCATAGGTGGTTGGGTCGGAGTGATTAGTGGCAGAATCAAGGCCTAATAAAAATTTAAAGCCTTTGTATTTACCAACCGGAACCTCGCCTAATTCTTGTTCTTCTTTTTCGATACCGCATAAAAGCACTTTGCCGGTGATTGGCAATTCGGTACCATCTTCTTTTATTAGAACAATGTTGGAAATATAATAACGTAAGTCGCTAAAGGTTAGCTTTCTGTTCGATGCAGTGGCGAAAGTATCCAGGGTATTAACCTCATTTGCACCGGCCATGGTATGGATGTGGAACATGAGGTTTTGAGAAGTTTTAGTATTGGGTTCGTCTTTTGTACAAGAAACAAAAGCCACAGACAAAGCTGCTATGGCTATATATAATTTGGTAAATTTCATTTTTTGTTAGTGTTTTAAGTTGTTATTGTTGTGGGAAAGAAAGGCAAACGTTTGTTGCATGCTTGCCCTGTTTAAAAATGTTTGTCAGCCATCGCGATAGTTTCCTTTTTCATTGGCAATTGCCCGTATTTTTTAAAATAGCGTTGTACTATTTCTCCAATAGTATTGGTATATGCCAAGGCAGGAAACACGGTTTTATTCCATAACCTTTTCCGGATTGATTGAATTTGATGATAAAAATACCATTTCAATCAAAAACGGGGATGTATGGTTTTTCAAAATCAATAAGGAACAACAAGGCATGGTTACCCGGGTTGATATTGTTCCAAATGAAGGTATAACCATGAATTTAGAAAGAAGTTAAGTTCGTTTCTACATGCATAGCCTGAACAATGCTAAGCTTCCGGTGGCTGGAATACAGAAAGGAAGGCTCCGCTGAGAAGAGAGGGAACTGTTTGTTTTATTAACGAATTGGTTGGGGTTTCGTGAAAGAAGAGGGATGGTTCCGAATATTGGAAAAACAAATCGATGTTAGATTCAACAGGAATAGATTGAGTTTCTTTGGATTCCTGTTGGTTCAACTCCTTTTTCAACTGGCATTTTCCGTTACAATGCAGCATTGGCTTGTTTTTATTTTCGCAAAGCACCTTGGCATAGGTGTCGAAATTCATGCGGTAATGCGAATAAATCCATGTTTTGGAAACACTACCCAAGAGGATAGACACCAATAGAAAGATGGAAATTGGAAGACGCATTTCGGCAAAAGTATGTACTTTGTACTAAGTGCAGCATAAAACTGACGAAAATTTGTCAGGAAGGCAAAATGCTTCGATTGATGCTTTCTTCGAGTGAGACAAAGGTTTCCGTTCGTTGCACACCGGGTATGCCTTGTACTTGATCGTTCAGGATTTGGCGAAGGTGTTGGGTATTACGGCAAACAATTTTCATAAATACGCTGTAATTGCCGGTAATGTAATGTGCTTCGGTAATCTCCGGGATTTTTTCGAATTCGTCAACTACTTCTTTATAGGCCGAACCATGTTCCAGGTACACTCCAACAAATACAACCAGGTCGTAACCAAATTTGGAAGGATCTAAAATTAAAGTGCTGCCTTTAACCAAACCTGCTTCCTGCATTTTACGCATTCGGAAGTGGACAGTACCGGGTGAAACGAACACTTTTGCGCCGATTTCGGTGTAAGGAAGGCCTGCATCCTGCATGAGCAGTCGCAAAATGGCTAAATCTGTTTTATCGGGAATATAAGAATGGGCTTGATTTTCGGGTTGAATTTGCATGATTAATAAAAATATTAACAATATTTTGCCGTAAGTGTAATTGTTTGGCAAAACTACAACCTTTTTATCAATGGAAGGTTAAAGTCTTTACATTTGTATCAACAAAACAGCAAGAAATTTGAAGTTTTGACAAACACAATACTGTGGGGTGATGAAACCGGCAGACATGCCGCCCTGTCGCGGCGGTGGAGAAACTGGGAGAAACCTAGGCGGAAACCTAGGCTAACCACTCTATGGAGGTTCGAATCCTCCCCCTACAGCGGGTAATTACAGGTAAACGCAAAGATCGCCTCCTCCGTGGGGCGGTTTTTGTTTTTGGGCAAAGGGTAAATTTAACCCATGCAAGCCTTTGAGAAGTGTGATTCTAAAAGTCGAATTAATCAACCAATCCTATTATTCGGAAAGGGTTCCAGATGCTCATAAACAAAGGTCCATATTTGTTTCGACGAGCCTGTTCTTCTTCCCGTTTCCAGAAGGTAAGTTTGTGAACAGGGTAAAGGTAACCGAAGTCGTATGAGGTGTGGCCACGACCCCAACGGGCAATGGTTTGCAGATCGTAACGGTAGGAAGTTTCTCGATGGTTTACAATATCCTGAGCCAGTTGTCTCACTTTGGCTGCTTCATCCAAAAGGGCCTTGCCGTTGAAAGGCCGATGCCCGAGCCTGGCTTTTCTTCTTTCTAAAATATAGGACAAGGTGAAAAAGCGGTGGTGGGCGCGCAGGGCAGTAATTTCAAGCCCATCCATCCATTCCTTTTCCCAACTGTTGTTGAAAGGACCCAGTGACTTTCTGTTTTGAATTTGCTCAACTGTTTGTTTGTAAAAAGCCTCCAATCGCGGTAAAATTTCCTTTTCAACCTGTTGTATTTCCTGAAGACTTGCCTTACGTTCCAGGTATTTATAGGATAGTGGAGGTCGTGGATGAAAAGCATTGTTCATTCCTTTAGGCAATTCATCGGTAATGGTCATACCTGTCAGCCATTGAATAAGGTTTGAATCTTTCAGGTAGGTTTGTTGAAGGGCTAAAGCCTTTTTTATCCAGTCTTGTGAAGCAGATGTTTGTTCAATTGCATCTACGTATTGAGTTGGATATTTGGGCAGGCGGGTATTATTTTGGTAAAAGTTCCAGCTCCAACGGGCAATGCTCCAATCAAACAGCCAATAACTCCATTCCCAACCCGATGAAAAGGTGATGTGACCGGGCACCCGGTACTTTTCGCAAGTGTCAATATCCGCAAGGCGGGCCTTGAGGTAAGGCAAAAGGAATAGAGGAACTGAATTGTCGAAGGTTACCCAATAGGCCGATTCAGGATAATACCAGGTTTCCCGCTTTTCCATTTCAGATAACAGGAGTTCAAATTGGTGTCGCTGGTTTTTGTTTTCATAAACCGGTGCATTGGGTTCGGTCATGTCGTAAAACATCACCGTATGCGACAAAATACCCCTTTTTTTGTCCAAAGCAATGCTAGTGGAATCCCATGAAAAATCATGTCCGGTAACGCCTTGTTCCTTGTCGTGTTTTACCACATGCTGACGACCCATCAATTTGGTTTGAGGATGGTTTTTAGCCAGCCAATCGATCATCATCAGGCGCAATTTCTCTTTTTTAGCCCTGTTGCCACCAACAAATTCCGCCGAAGCAAATTCCATGTTAAAGAAATCCCAGGGAGCTTGCAACAACCACTTCATGTTCTGAACGATTTGACTCTCCTTGCTTTTCCAGGATTGAGTTGGAGACAAATACATCTGAAAGGTTTTTTGCTGAATCATGTGCAGTGAAAAATCAACGCCCATGAGCAAGCCCCTGCTATGACCATAATCCACAAAAGCCTTCGCATGAGCCGGCCAAAGCTTGCGGTCAATGCTTTCGAGCAGGCAAAATTCAAAATAGTTTTGTCCATTTCGCACCAGCCAATCCAGGTACTCCTTCACCATTGCCAGGGCATTGGGATAGTTTGGGTCGTGCAAAGCTTCGGTTAGCTCCAACGGGTGTTGGGTATGGAGGTGGAAGCCTTTTTTATCGAACACGGGTTTGGCTTCCCAGGTTTGGTTATTGGGTAGGTTCCAGTCGCTGAGTTTGGGAACAATGGTTTGGCGTGGATGGTAAAAGCAAAAGCCCAATTTTTCCTGGAGCAAACCATAGATTCCAAAGCTGACACCCTGAAAGGAACTGGCCGAAAGAAAGGCATAGTGTTTATTGCCGGCCGTTTGGAATTTCCAGGCATACCGGTGAATCGGTACTTCGAAGTAAGGATAGTTCCGACCTTCGGGAGCTTGGCTTTTTTGTTCGTTTAGTTGGGAAAGACTGGGCAGGTAAAGAATTAGTTCCGCCTGATTGTTGTTAATTTCTACCGGACAGTTGTAGGCCTGTGCCAGCAGATTTTGTGCATCAACAAGGCTGGATTTGGTAATGGAGTTTTCCCAAAACTCCTTGGGCCCGTTGATAGAAACGGATTGTAAAGAAAATGCCGGAAAGCTTAGTAAAAGGAAGAGGAAAAGCAGCTGGAAGAAAATGCCTTTCACGGTTTAAAACTCAATTTGTTTAACAATAATCTCCTGTCCTCTTTTGACCGATACAAAGGGTTTGTCGCCTTTTTTGAATTTCCCCAAAATTTCCATGTAGCTGTAGATATCTTTTACATCGAAGTTTTCTATTTTCAAAATGATATCTCCTGCTTTAAAATCGGCTTTGGCCGCAGGTTTACCGTCGGTAACCCCATCGATTCGGAGGCCCGGACCGCTGAAGCTGTAATCGGGCATAACACCCATGGTTACTTTGAACGAAGCGGCGGTATTTGCTTTGGTTTTGGTTGGGGTAAAAGGTATGTCTTTCAAACCGGTGCATTTGTTCAGCACTTTTAGCACAAAACTTAGCACATCCGACTCCCCTTGAAAATTAATTTTTTCTATATCATCGCCAGGTTTGTGGTAGTCGCTGTGGGTACCGGTAAAAAAGGCCAATACGGGAATGTTTTTGAGGTAGAAGGAGGTGTGGTCGGAGGGGCCGGTACCACTGCTGTCCATCACCAATTTAAAATTGTAGCTATTGCATTCGTTGAGGCTTGGACCAAATACCGGACTAGTTCCCATTCCCATCATGGTGAGGGCACGGGTGCTATCGTTGAGGCGGCCTATCATATCCAGGTTTACCATCAATTTTACCGATTCTAATTTCAGTGGAAAGTGGTTGCAGAGGTATTTGGAACCGATTAAACCGGCTTCTTCTGCGGAGAACCAGGCAAATAGCACATTGTAGTTTTTCAATAATTTTTGGGTTGAAATCAAGCGGGCCAATTCTATTAATCCGGCTGAACCGGAGGCATTATCGTCGGCGCCATTGTGGATTTTACCTTGAGGATTGGCATCCAGAGAACTGCCGCGTCCATCATCGCCCAGGTGATCGTAGTGGGCACCTAAAACAATGGTTTTGTCGGATTTTCTATCCAGGAAAGCTATTACATTGGTTCCGTTTAACTCTTCACCACGGCCAATGGTGTCGTGAGGATTTAGGCTTGCTTTGTAGGTAAAATTCTGGTGAAATCCGTCGTCGCCCATCGGCAGTAAACCCATGGGAACTA
>JAIBAJ010000045.1 GCA_019695265.1 Bacteroidia bacterium
ATCGCCACTCAAAATTTTATGTAGTTAATATTCAAATGTAGGAATAAAACAATTTGAAAAAATTGTTTTATTGGCGTTAAAAACGCCTTTCTCAACCGCCCCCGTTACAAACGAGGGCGAGTTTGGACTTAGCTTAAGCACCTCATTCCCCCACCCATAATTTACCACGTTTTACACCGCGCTCGCCCTCGTTTGCAACGAGGGCGGTTGAGAAATTGGTCTCTGACCGATATTATTATCATTCATGCTTGGATTTTTGTAATTTATACTTTTCCATTTCCATCATTATAATCCACGGCACAGCTATATAGATATTCATGCTGCTACTACACAATCATTTGTCTTGCATCAATACAATGAATTACTATGAAAGGTAGAAAATATACCAATTCCTGATCAGCTATTCTATATTTATCGCCACTCAAAATTAAGTTTAGCTAATATTCAAATGTAGGAATAAAACAATTGCAAAAAATTGTTTTATTGGCGTAAAAAACTCCTTTCTCGCTCGCCCACGTTTGCAACGTGGGCGAGCGGTCGTTCCTCTTCTATTTCTAATTGGCGCATTTACCAATGTTATTCCCGGTATTTACCAATCTAAACATATAAAAAGCATTTGGACTATTTATAAATTAAAATCGGCATTGGATGTTCAGGTCGCAAACCTAAACCAGCTTGCCCTCTCGCTTCTTACTAAACCTTTGTTCGATGGCAAACTGTTTGGGTTTGCACCCCGGGCAACGATAGAGCCAGGTAGCCCACAGGAACCCGACGGCGCTAGCCTAGGGTGACGAGGACTACAGGCGATAGCGTGACCCGAACGCCCATGCAGGACCGCTGAACAGTTGCAGACCCTTGGTTGGGCGTGAAGGGGGCCCGCCAAATAATACCGAGTGACAATTTCGAGCTAAAATTGGTATAATCCCAAAATTGTCAATAGAAATTTTAAACTACGTTTCGAGACAAGTGTTAGTAAGGTTTTCAAGTAATTTTTACCGAGAGAACATTATGTAATATCAATTTATATATTAGTTTTCTTATGTAAAATTGTTATAACATAATGTATCCTCGGCATATTCCTAAGTTTGAAAGAAAACCTAACTAACACTAGCTCGGGATTAACCCAAATCATCCCACATCCCATCGCGCTTGTCATTTGTTCACTTCGTTTCAAATGACAATTTTGGGATAATTAGTGATTTGTTATGGGTAAAAATGCAAAAAGGCCCGGAAAACCAGGCCTTTTCGTGCAAAATAAACGTATTAGAGTTTTTGCTTAACCTCTACCTCGGTGTATCCTTCGATAATGTCACCGACTTTGATATCGTTGAAATTTTCGATGTTCAAACCGCATTCGTAGCCGGCCAAAACTTCTTTAACATCGTCTTTGAAGCGTTTCAATGAACCCAGGTTTCCGTTGTACACCACAATACCATCGCGGATCAAACGAATACGGGTTTGACGGTTTACTTTTCCATCTAACACATAGCAACCGGCAACTGTACCCACCTTGGAGATTTTGAACACTTCGCGAACTTCGATATTTCCAACCACTTTTTCTTCCATTGTTGGAGCCAACATACCTTCCATAGCGGCTTTCACCTCTTCGATGGCGTTGTAAATGATGGAATACAAGCGAATATCGATTTGCTCCTGCTCGGCAATTTTCCGGGCACTTACGCTTGGTCTCACCTGGAAACCTACCACAATGGCATTGGAAGCGGAGGCCAACATAACGTCTGATTCGGAGATTTGACCAACAGCCTTGTGAACAATATTCACCTGAATTTTCTCGGTAGATAGTTTAATCAAGGAATCAGAAAGCGCTTCAACCGATCCATCCACGTCACCTTTAACAATGATATTCAATTCTTGGAAATCTCCAATAGCAAGTCGGCGGCCAATTTCGTCGAGGGTAATATGCTTTTTGGTACGATAGCCTTGTTCGCGTTGCAATTGCAAGCGTTTATTGGCAATATCTCTAGCTTCCCTTTCATCGTCCATCACGTTAAAATGGTCACCGGCCTGTGGGGCTCCGGTTAATCCTAAAATAATGGCAGGAGTAGCCGGACCTACAGACTTCACATTTTGATTCCGTTCATTTTGCATGGCTTTTACGCGTCCGGAATAGCAACCCGCCAAAATAACATCTCCAACACGCAGCGTACCTTTTTCTACCAAAATGGTAGAAATAAACCCTCTACCTTTATCCAGAGATGATTCGATAACGGTACCGGCAGCGTTTCGGCTTGGGTTAGCTTTCAAATCCAACATTTCAGCCTCCAACAGCACTTTCTCCAGGAGCAAATCAATGTTGATACCTTTTTTAGCTGAAATTTCCTGGCATTGGTATTTACCACCCCAGTCTTCCACCAAAATATTCATGGCGGCTAGTTCTTCCCTGATTTTATCGGGATTTGCGCCCGGCTTATCGATTTTGTTAATGGCAAAAACGATGGGAACACCGGCTGCCTGGGCGTGGTTAATGGCTTCGCGGGTTTGAGGCATTACATTATCGTCGGCAGCAACCACTACAATAACCACGTCGGTTACTTTAGCACCACGGGCACGCATAGCGGTAAAGGCTTCGTGACCGGGAGTATCGAGGAAAGTTATGTGTTTACCACTTTCCAGTTCCACGCTATAAGCACCGATGTGCTGAGTAATACCACCGGCCTCTCCGGCAATTACATTAGCTTTACGGATGTAGTCGAGCAAGGATGTTTTACCATGGTCAACGTGACCCATAACGGTTACAATCGGAGGGCGAGGTTTTAAATCGTCCGGAGTATCATTATCTTCCTTAATTGCTTCCTGCACTTCAGCGGAAACGAATTCAACAGCATAACCAAACTCTTCGGCAACGATACTGAGGGTTTCTGCATCTAAGCGTTGGTTAATAGAAACAAACATACCCAATGCCATGCAGGTGGAGATAATTTTATTTACAGGCACATTCATCATTTTGGCTAACTCGTTCGCAGTAACGAACTCGGTAACCTTAATGATTTTTTTCTCCATTTCCTGTTGCTCCATTTCAGCTTCGAATTCGGCACGCTTTTCGTCCCTTTTTTCTCTGCGGTATTTGGAGGATTTGGATTTTCCGCCGGCGCTTAATCGGGCCAGGGTTTCCTTAATTTGCTTTTGAATTTCCTCTTCGGTTAAGGCCGGTTTAGGTTCATTTCGGTGTTGATTCCGCTGGTTGTTATTGCGGTTACCCTGGTTATTACCTTGTTGTCCGCCTCCACCTTGTTGAGAACGTTGCTGGTTAGGTTGTTGGTTACCGCCTCCGCCTTGGTTAGACTGAGCAACGGAATTTACATCAACCCCTTTGCGAATACGTTTTCTTTTCTCTTTACGGTTATTGTCTTGGTTTTGCTGATTTCCACCCGACTTTTTCTTGTCATCCACCGGAAGTTCCATTTTACCCATGATTTTGGGTCCTTCCAGCTTTTGGAACTGGGTTTGGTGGTGTTCCGGTTCAACTTTCTCTTGTTTTTCTTCTTCGGTTAGTTGAATAAAATCGGCGACAGAGGTCACATGTTTTTCTTCGGCAACCGGAGTTTCGGGAGTAACAGCAACGGGTTCGGGTTTAGGGGTTGGTGCCGGCGGAGGGGTTTCCACTTTAGGTTGTGGTTTAACTTCCTCTTTTGATTTGGCTTTACCTTTTACCGGAAGTTCTATTTTACCTTTTACAACAAACTTTGGAGCCATATCTTCTCCAATTTTTGCTTTAATGGTTTCGGATTCCGGAGTTGGTTCGGGGGCCGGGGTTGCGGCAACAACTGGTTCAGGCTCCACAACCGGTTCAGGGGTTGGGGCCGGAGCCGGAGGTTCGGGCTTTTCTTCCACCACCGGTTCGGGTGCAACCTCAGGTATTTCTACCGGTTTAGAAGCTTCTACTACCGGAGCCGGAGGTGCCGGGGGCGGTTCCGGCGCGGGAGCCGGTGCGGGAGCCGGCGTTGGAGCCGGGGCAACGCTTGCCGTTGGAGTGGCAGGGGCCGGTTTTTTGGTCGAATCAACATTTGGATCCGAGTTGGTGGCGTATGCTTCCCTTCTGGCACGAGATTCCTCCAGTTGCTTATGGGCTGCATCGGCTACGGCTTTTTCCTTACCGTATTCTTTTAGCAACATTTCGTAATGGTCTGCTTCCACTTTAAAGTTTGGATTAACCCCCGGAACTCCCATTTTATTGAGGAACTCCATAAGGGTGTTAATTCCCACTCCAAATTCGGAGGCGACCTTACTTAATCGTTTTGGTGCTGCTGGTTCTGACATTAATATTCCTTTCTCTATTTTATGTTTATGTTGGCTGTTGGAACAGTTTGGTTTTCTGGGTTGGGTATACTATTCAAATTCTGATTTCAGAATATCTAATACTTCATTTACGGTTTCTTCTTCCAAATCGGTGCGATCAACCAGTTCTTTAACCGGAACTTCTAACACTGCACGAGCGGTATCGAGTCCAATTTTCTTGAACTCATCAATGATCCACTCATCGATTTCATCTGCAAATTCATCTAAATCCACATCATCGATATCCACCTCGTTATCGCGGTAAACGTCAATTTCATATCCGGTTAGCAATCCGGCCAATTTGATATTAAATCCGCCTTTACCAATGGCTAATGAAACCTGATCGGGTCGTAAATAAACTTCAGCTCTTTTAGTATCCTCATTAAGTTTAATAGAGGTAATTTTAGCCGGGCTCAATGCACGCTGAATTAGCAACTGATTATTATTGGTGTAATTGATTACATCGATATTCTCGTTTTTCAACTCTCTTACAATACCGTGAATACGAGAACCTTTCATACCTACGCAAGCACCAACCGGATCAATGCGATCGTCGTAGCTTTCAACGGCCACTTTCGCACGTTCACCCGGAGCACGAACAATTTTCTTAATGGTAATTAATCCGTCAAACACTTCCGGAACTTCCAATTCAAATAAACGCTCCAGGAAGGATGGTGCAGTACGTGACAAGGTAATTACCGGTTGTCCGCCCTTCATTTCTACCTTGTAAATAACGGAGCGAACGGTCTCTCCTTTTTTGAAGAAGTCGCTTGGAATTTGTTGGTTTTTAGGCAAAATCAATTCATTTCCTTCGTCATCCAAAATCAGGGTTTCTTTTTTCCAGGTTTGGTAAACCTCACCTACCACAATTTCACCAACACGATCTTTGTATTTTTTGTAAACCCCTTCTTTTTCTAAGTCACTTACACGGCTTTGCAGGTTTTGGCGAACGGCTAATATGGCACGACGTCCAAACTCTTCCATTGGAATTTGCTCTGAAACCTCTTCTCCTACTTCAAAATCAGGTTCAATTTTAATTGCTTCAGAATAAGGAATTTCCAATACATCATCCTCCAAATCATCGTCATTTACAATAACTCTGCGTCTCCAAATTTCCAAATCTCCGCGGTCAGTATTGATGATAAAGTCAATATTTTCATCGGTTCCATATCGTTTAATGATAATATTACGAAATACCTCTTCCATGATACTCATCATGGTTACGCGGTCAATGTTTTTGGTTTCTTTAAAATCCGAGAACGATTCAACTAAGCCTAGTTTGTCCATTGCGATAATTATTTGAAAGTGATGATTTTTTTTGTTTCTTTTATATTGTTAAAGTTTATTTGTACCAAGAGATTTTCTTCAGTTGCTTTTTTCTTTTTTGATGCTTCTATTTCCAGGGTTATGAATACTTCGGTTACTTCTTTCAATACGCCCTCTGTTTCTTTCCCGTCTTTTTCCAGTACCTTTACCTTACGGCCTATGTTTTTGGTGTATTGCTTAAATACTTTAAAGGGCAAATCCATTCCGGGAGACGATACTTCCAACTCAAAATCCTGTGTTTCGCGATCCAGGTTTTTCTCAATATGTCTGCTCACGGCTATGCAATCCGATATGGAAACAGCACCTTCACTATCAATAAACACTTTGATGCTATTGGTGGCCGAAACCTTTACTTCTACCAAAAAATAGCCTTCCTTTTCTTGGATTTTCTCCATCGCCAGGCGGCTTATCAGGTCTTTACTAATCATTTTTGACAATAAAAAAGGGGACGCTGTCCCCTCGTTTCAATTCAATCTGGGCGCAAAGATAGGAATTATTTGGGATTACAAGCATTTATACCAATTTTAATTAATAAATAGTCTAAAGGCTTTTTAGAAATTTAGATTGGTAAAGCCCAATTGAAAATCTTTATTAGGCTTATTATTACGAAGCCAAATTAGCCTGTTAAAGATTTAGCTGGGGCATTATTCCGCTTTTCGTCAATTTACCCGAAAAGTGGCATTGCAATAATTCGCTTTTCCTATTCGTTAGCCTAAAAAACAATGTCATGAAACGTTCCATTGCTATTGCTTTATTCCTTCTGCTGTCGGGTAAAGTATTTTCTCAGGTTTTAGATGGTGTATATGTTAAAGAAAACATTGCCACCGACCGTTTAATGCAATATACATACCTACGTGAAGCCGATGTAATGTGGAGCCGAACCGTTTGGAGAAAGCTCGATTTGCGGGAAAAACTCAACCTTCCTCTTTACTTTCCGGTGCAGCCAATCGGCGACCGCCAAAGTCTTACCCAGGTCCTTATTGAAGCTATCAAAGAAGGCAGTTTATCGGCCTATGCACCTATGGACGACGACTTTCGAACCATTTTAACACGGGAAGAAGTTACCCGAATTTTTACCCACTTCGACACGTTGATGATCGAAAACCCGGATTCGCCCGGCGATATTATTCCCAAAGTGGTTCAGGTTGACTTGGATTTATCTGAAATAACCGAATACCGCATCAAAGAAGAATGGTTTTTTGACAAGCAACGTTCAGTTATGGATGTTCGAATTGTTGGTATTATGCCGGTTCGCAAAGAAATTATTGAAGATGAAGTTCGCACCAAACCACTTTTTTGGATCTATTTTCCCGAAGCCAGAATCATACTCAATAACAAAGCCGTTTTTAACCGATTTAACGATGCAGCCAGAGTAAGTTACGACGATATTTTCAGTAAACGCATGTTTGCCAGCTATATCTACAAGGAAAGCAATGTTTACGACCGCAATATCAGCGATTATACCATGGGAACCGATGCCTTGCTGGAGGCCGATCGCATCAAGAAAAACATGTTCGATATGGAAAGCGATTATTGGGAATATTGATTACCTAAAAACAAGTTCGTTTTTGGCGGAATAGTTGGGGGACTGTTCCGCTTTTTTTTGTTTTTTATTCATTTGGCGGGCCCCCTCTGCCCAAAAAATGCTTGTTAAACCCCGGGCAAAAGTGCTGTGGGCATTCGGGTCACGCTATCGGCTGTAGTCCTCGTCCCCCTAGGCTAACGCCGTAGGTGTCCTGTGGGCTACTTGCCTCTATCGTTGCCCGACCCAACCCCCGATTTTTGCATTTCATTCACTCCTTATTGGTAGACCATAATTTTACCAAATGATAGCTGGTAAAAGGGTTAATATGTTGTGGAAATTCCCTTCAATCCCTTACAGGTTCTTACCTAATTCTCCTTTTCTTTGCAACATGACCCTCACCCAAAAAATAGTTGATACCATCCGGGATGTGCCTGATTTTCCAAAGCCTGGAATTTTGTTTAAAGACATAACACCCTTGCTAAAAAATCCCGGCCTTTGTCGGGAAATTACCCGTGAAATGGCCAACCGACTGGCAAATCAACAAATTGATGCCATTGCGGCTGTTGAAAGTCGGGGGTTTCTTTTCGGTATGATGTTAGCGAATGAATTGAATATTCCGTTTATTCCGGTTCGTAAATCAGGAAAACTGCCCTATAAAACCATTGGGTACGAATACAGTTTGGAATACGGAACAGCCAAGGTGGAAATCCATACGGATGCAGTTCAACCGGGGTGGAATGTGTTAATTCATGACGATCTTTTAGCTACCGGAGGAACTGCTGCCGCTGCCGCCGAACTGGTGTTGGCTTCCGGAGGAACTGTAGCTGGTTTTGCCTTCTTGGTTACCCTGGAGTTTTTGAATGGAAAACAGTATTTGTCGAAGTATTCAAATAGCTGCTGGGAATTGGTAAGTTATTAGTTTAAATTATTACCAAACCAATTCGTAGGGATTGGAAATAGATTTTTTTCCAAATCGCTTTAATAGAGAAGCTTCGTTCTCTTGATTTAAATTCTCTTGTTTTATTATTTCTTGAACCGCTGGTTGTTTTAAGCCCGGAATTCGGATTCGAAAAAACGGCCAAAGATTTCGGTCTTTGTATACCTTATCTATGTCAGGGAAGCCTGTAATAAGCTTATATTCGGTCTGACTTTTAAATGATTCTGAATACCGAAACTCCCAATAGCCATTTTCACATCGTAAAGTTCCAATCTCAATATTGTCCACTTTAAGTGTAAAAATTGAATTTTCTGTTTCGGGTAAAAAAGTTTCATTATCATCTTCCCCTTTCCGAAACCATGCTTTAAAAGTGTTCTGTATAGACATATTCAATTTATAGTTCTCTTAATTTATTAAATCGAAAAATTAGGGTAAAAATTATTAATTCTAAACGCTCTTCTATGAAAAAAGGAGAAAAGTCTCTTTTAATCATTTCAATTACTTTTTTTTCCTTCTCAGGAGAGATTAATTCTGAAATAATGGATTGGTAATTTTTGTTTTCATTTTTAATTTTTTCAATTAATTCAAAATGATTTGCCTCCTTGTTGTTTTCAATACTAACTCTTGGTTTGGCACTTACTATATACTTATTTAATTTTGTATTATCATGTTTTTTCGATGCAAAGTTTTTTCTTAAATTATCATCGCTAAAGTTCCAAAACAACCCTCTTGCTGAGTCATAAATTGGAGCAAATCGAACCGGCTTTAAGGATTTCTTTTTATAGTCAATAATTCCCCAATTATAAAAATGTCTGTCATTGTTTCCAACAATAGCATCAAACGTTAGTAGTCGAATTAAGTTGCTAAGTAATTCATCCTTATTTTCCGGGTAAACGGAGTAAATGGATTGTTTTATGAATTCAAAAGTAAATAATTCTCTAGCTTTGGATTTGTTATCCGCAATTTCTTTTGCAAATGCTACATCTCCAAGGTGTTCACCGCAAATTTCGGCTCCATGAACTAAACGTTCGTTTTTGCTTAAAAAGTACTTACTTAAGAAGCGAATTTGGCCATTTCCTTTTACCAGCTTCACTTCATTCATTAAGAGCCCTAACTCCAATCCTATTTTATTAATTAAGAATTCAATAACCGATTCATGAGGATACCACTTTTCGGCAGTTTTAGCATTATATGGAATCCAGGTATTAGGATTATTTCTTCTAACTCCGTTGTTTTTTTATAAAAATATACTTTTATGAATTGTTTAGGCGCGTCACCATCTATTTCTTGATCAACGATAAAGTAATCCTTTTCCTTTAAAATTGGAATATTAGAGTCTCTCAAAATAGTACCTGAGTTCTCTTTGGATTTTTCAATCCTCAATTTTCCAAAAACTCTTTTCATTTTCGCAAGGCAAAATTAGGAATTAGGAGAAAAACAAAATATTAAAAAGAATTAAGGATAAATTATTCGCAAGTAGATCGGTTTTGGTGATAAAACTTAGATTCTCTTTCCTATTGTTAACAATCATTGAGCTTAATTTTACTTTACCTTTGCCTCACCATGAGCGACCCTATTAAGCATGAATGCGGTGTAGCACTCATCCGCCTTCGCAAACCCCTCGATTATTATATTCAAAAGTATGGAACTCCCATGTATGGCCTTAATAAGCTATATCTGTTGATGGAGAAACAACACAATCGCGGGCAAGATGGAGCGGGTGTCGCAACCATTAAACTTGACCCTGAGCCCGGTAATCGTTATATTTCCAGATCTCGAAGCACCGCCAAAGGAGCAATTCAGGAGATTTTCGAAAAAATTCAATCCAAATTCGAATCCGCTTATAAATCACATCCCAATAAATATACCGATGCTGCATGGCTTAAAAAAAATGTAGCCTACAGCGGCGAACTGTTGCTGGGTCATCTTCGATACGGCACCTTTGGTGGCAACTCGGTTGAAAATTGTCACCCCTTCCTGCGTCAAAACAACTGGATGTCTAAAAATCTGGTAGTTGCAGGTAATTTTAATCTGACCAATGTAGATGAACTCTTCCAGCAATTGGTAGAATTAGGTCAACACCCTAAAGAAAAATCCGATACGGTAACGGTAATGGAACGTATCGGTCATTTTTTGGATAAAGAGAATGAACGCTTGTTCCGTCGCTTCAAAGACCAGGGACATTCCAATTTTGATATTTCCGGATTAATTGCCGAACACTTGGATGTTGCCCGAATTTTGCGCGATTCAGCCAAGAAGTGGGATGGAGGTTATACTATGTGCGGACTAATAGGTCATGGTGATGCCTTTGTGTTGCGTGATCCTAATGGAATTCGGCCGGCATTTTATTATTTTGATGAAGAAATTGTAGTAGTCGCCTCCGAACGTCCGGCTATTCAAACCGCCTTTAATATACAACTCGATCAGATTAATGAATTAACGCCCGGAGCCGCCTTGGTTATTAAGAAAAGTGGGGCAGTTTCTGAAGAACAAATCATTGAACCACTCGAACGCAAAGCTTGTTCCTTTGAGCGAATCTATTTTAGTCGTGGTAGCGATCATGATATTTATAAGGAAAGAAAGCAGTTGGGTAAAAATGTTACCCCGTCTATCCTCAATGCCGTAAACCACGATGTAAAGAATACCGTATTTTCTTTCATTCCTAATACGGCCGAAGTTTCCTTTTATGGAATGGTGAGCGGAGTGGAATCCTACCTGAAGGATGTAAAAAAGCGTAAAATCCTTGAAGCCGGAACCTCCATCGATGATGAAAAGCTGGAATCAATACTGGCTATTAAACCACGTATCGAGAAAATTGCTATCAAAGATGCAAAACTCCGAACCTTTATTACGGAAGATTCCCTTCGCGATGACTTGGTAACCCATGTGTACGACATCACATACGGAACCTTAAAAAGCGGAATCGACAACCTGGTTGTAATCGACGATAGCATTGTACGCGGTACAACCCTTAAAAAAAGCATTTTGAAAATGCTGGATCGCCTGGGCCCTAAGAAAATTGTAGTAGTTTCCTCAGCCCCTCAAATCCGTTATCCCGATTGTTATGGTATTGATATGGCCAAATTGGGCGATTTTATTGCATTCCGTGCAGTGGTTGCCCTACTCAAAGACCATTTCATGGAAAACCTCCTCGACGAAGTATATGAAATGGCCAAAGCTCAGGTAGGAAAACCTAAAGAAGAGATGGTCAATGTTGTTAAAGAGTTGTATAAGCCCTTTTCTGCAGATCAGGTATCTGCCAAAATTGCCGAATTGCTAAAACCTGCCGATTGTAAAGCCGAAGTTCAAATCATTTATCAAACCATCGAAGGTTTACACAATGCTTGTCCAAATAACCTCGGTGATTGGTACTTCACAGGCGATTATCCTACCCCGGGCGGCACCAAAGTAGCCAACCAGGCTTTTATTAACTTTATGGAAGGTAAAAACGTTAGGGCGTACTAGGGAATCAAGGCTTTTGCCCTGTTTATTCCTGTTCATCTTTTGGATTGGTCTATACTTTTTGCACCTTGGTAGACTTACCCGAACGTCTATAACAACCAGTTTTCAATTTTCCAAACATTGTTCAAAAACCCCTGTTAGCGCAACATTAATTTTGTATTAATCCTTACGGCAATGTGCCCTTCCGAAGGGAATTTTTTTTCCCACAAAACACAATGTTAAAAACTCTGCCTAAAAGTGAATAACTGCGGCAGCAATTAGGCGTTTTTTTTAAAATCTTTGTTGAACACAAACGACAGCTACTTGCCTTCTCGTAAGTAGTTAAAATCCAAAAGGTTAGGCGAAAAGAGTGGTGTTGGGAGATAAAAAAGGACGAAAACCAAAAGTTCTCGTCGGGGGAATCGTCGCCTCTAACCAAATCGGTAGTTCGTTTGCAAAAATTGCTTTTGATTGAATTAAATAATTTAAATGGAGACTCAAACCGTGGCCGACATTAACCTAGCAGAGGTATTACCTCCCAACACTTCTATGCCCAGTGAACCGATTTTGACGGAGAACAAAGACAGGTTCGTACTATTTCCGATCAAACATACCGAGATTTGGAACATCTATAAAAAAGCCGAACAAAGTTTTTGGACGGCCGAAGAGGTAGATCTTCAACAGGATCGGGTAGATTGGGATAATAAACTTAACGATGAGGAGCGCTTCTTCATTAAACATGTCTTGGCCTTCTTTGCTGCCAGCGATGGTATTGTAAATGAAAACCTGGCTATCAACTTCCTGCGAGAAGTGCAATATCCCGAAGCACGTTGCTTTTATGGTTTTCAAGTGATGATAGAAAACATCCACAGCGAGATGTATAGCCTGTTGATTGATACCTACATCAAAGATGGAGAAGAGAAAGATTCTTTATTACATGCAATAGATACTCTTGATTGTGTAAAAAAGAAAGCCAATTGGGCTTTGCGATGGATTGCTCAAGGTAGCTTCGTAGAACGTTTGGTTGCTTTTGCTGCCGTTGAAGGTATCTTTTTCTCCGGTTCCTTCTGCTCTATCTTCTGGTTGAAAAAACGCGGTTTAATGCCCGGACTAAGCTTTGCAAACGAACTAATCAGCCGCGACGAAGGACTACACTGCGAGTTTGCATGCCTGTTGTATTCTCAACTTCAAAATAAACTCAGCGAAAAAACCGTTCACCAAATTATTGGCGATGCAGTAGCCGTTGAAAAGGAATTTGTAGTAGATGCACTTCCTGTTCGCCTCATTGGAATGAATGCCGACTTAATGTGCCAATACATCGAATATGTAGCCGATTACTGGTTATTGAAACTCGGTTACAATCGTTTATTCGGTTCCACCAATCCTTTCGACTTTATGGAAATGATCTCCATGGATGGAAAAACCAACTTCTTTGAAAAACGAGTAGGCGACTATCGTAAGGCTTCCGTAGGTAACTCCTCCAGCGACAACCAAATTAAATTTGACGAGGACTTTTAATCTAACCCTATTTTAACCAATTAATACCACACCAAATTCTCCCTTAGCATGATGTACGTAGTAAAAAGAGATGGCCGCCGCGAATCGGTTAAATTCGATAAAGTGACTAGCCGGATCCAAAAGCTTTGTTATGGCCTGGATCCAATCGTAGATCCGATTAAAGTGGCCATGAAAGTAATTGAAGGGATATATGACGGAGTTACCACTGCCCAGCTCGACAACCTGGCTGCAGAAATCGCCGGATCCTTCACCACCGTTCACCCGGATTATGCCCTACTAGCCAGCCGCATCGCCGTAAGTAACCTGCATAAGTTTACCAAGAAGTCGTTCTCTGAAACCATGACGGCTCTATACAACTATGTAGACCCAAAAACAAACCAACCCGCCGGCCTCCTGGCTCCGGATGTGTATCAAATTATTCAGGCCAATGCCGAAATTCTCGATAGTACCATTATCTACGACCGGGATTATGGCTATGACTACTTCGGATTTAAAACCCTGGAGAAAAGCTACTTGCTTAAACTCAATGGTAAAGTGGCTGAACGCCCTCAGCACATGCTTATGAGAGTTGCCGTTGGTATCCATAAAGAGGATATCGATTCGGTAATTACTACCTATAACCTCATGAGCGAACGTTGGTTTACCCATGCTACTCCAACCCTTTTCAATGCCGGAACTCCAAAACCGCAAATGTCGAGCTGCTTCTTGCTTACCATGAAAGACGACAGCATTGAAGGTATTTATGACACCTTAAAACAATGCGCTAAAATCAGCCAAAGCGCCGGTGGTATCGGCCTAAGCATACACAATGTACGTGCAACAGGTAGCTACATTAAAGGTACTAACGGAACCAGCAACGGTATCGTACCGATGTTGCGTGTTTTCAACGACACTGCACGTTATGTTGACCAAGGTGGTGGAAAACGCAAAGGTTCCTTCGCTGTTTACCTCGAACCCTGGCATGCGGATGTGTACGAATTCCTTGAACTAAAAAGAAACCACGGTAAAGAAGAACTTCGTGCCCGCGACTTGTTCTTCGCACTCTGGATCCCGGATTTGTTTATGAAAAGGGTGAAAGAAAACGGACAATGGTCCTTGTTCTGCCCTAACGAAGCTCCCGGACTTTCTGACTGCTGGGGTGAAGAGTTTGAAAAATTATACACCCGTTACGAATCCGAAGGAAGAGCCAGAAAAACCATCCGCGCTCAGGAACTTTGGGCAGAAGTAATCAAGTCTCAAATCGAAACAGGTACGCCTTACATGCTTTATAAAGACGCTTGTAATGCAAAAAGCAACCAAAAAAACCTGGGGACCATCAAATCCTCTAACCTGTGCACCGAAATAGTTGAATACACCTCAGCCGACGAAGTAGCGGTATGTAACCTTGCATCTATTGCCTTGCCACGGTTTATTGATAAAGGCAAATTCGATCACGACAAATTGTTTGAAATTGCCTATGTTATTACCAAAAACCTCAATAAAATCATCGACCGCAACTATTACCCCGTTCCCGAGGCACGTCGCAGTAACTTGCGTCACCGCCCTATCGGTATCGGTGTTCAAGGCCTGGCCGATGCCTTTATCTTAATGCGCTATCCTTTCGATAGCCCGGAGGCAGTTCAATTGAACAAGGATGTTTTTGAGACGATTTACTACGCTTCGATGACTGCAAGTAAAGATCTTGCTAAAGAAGAAGGTTATTACGAAACCTATCCTGGTAGCCCAGTTTCTCAAGGTATTTTCCAGTTCGATATGTGGGGTGTTACGCCAAGTAACCGCTGGGAATGGGATGTTTTGAAAGAAGAAGTGAAAAAATATGGGGTTCGAAACTCCTTGCTATTGGCACCAATGCCAACCGCATCTACTTCGCAAATTTTAGGCAATAACGAGTGCTTTGAACCTTATACATCCAATATTTATACGCGTCGTGTTTTGAGCGGTGAATACATCGTTGTAAACAAACATCTGATGAAAGATTTGGTTCGTTTAGGACTTTGGAACGAAGAGCTAAAAAACAAAATCATTGCCAACAAAGGCAGCGTACAAAACATCGATGAAATTCCTGATAACATCAAAGATTTGTATAAAACCGTTTGGGAAATATCTCAGAAAGTAATAATCAACATGGCAGCAGATCGTGGTGCTTACATCTGCCAAAGCCAAAGTTTGAATATTCATATTCAGGATCCTAACATCGGCAAATTGAGCTCCATGCACATTTATGCCTGGGAAAAAGGTCTAAAAACCGGTATGTATTATTTGCGTAGTCAGGCAGCAGCCAGTGCACAACAATTTACACTACAACAACAAAAACAACAAACCCCTGTTGCTCAAACTGCTGCACAACCGGCAGCATCAACTGTTCAGGCAGCAACTACTTCCGGAGTAGAAAACACTCAGGCGGTTACTCCGGTATACACACCTCCGGTACGCGCCAATGTGGAGCCCGAAATGGTTCCTGCATACGCTGCACCGGTAAACCCTCCGCAGTACAGCGAGGTTGCCCGAATGGAAATTCCTTATCAAGAGGCTACACCTCAACCTATTCCGGTTGCAACAGCCCCTGTTTACCAAGCTCCACCTCAGGTAACCCAACCGGCCTACCAACCAACCCCGGTTATGCCTCAATTTGTTCCAACACTTACTCCGGGTTTGTCCGCCGAGGAACAAGCACAACTTTCCTGCTCACTCGATAACCCTGAAGGTTGCGAAATGTGCGGTAGTTAACCCCCGGTACTAAATTCTTCCCGACGGCATTCATGATTTTCTCATGAATGCCGTTTTTTTTAACCCCAATAATTCAAGAGAAAAAGTATTGCTGAAATAATACGGAATGGACCATATGTTTAGTCCAATTTAATGTATAAATTATTCTTTAAAAATACTTAAAACACAGTTTACCAGGTATTTATAAATCTAAATATATAAAATAGACCTTGATGGACATTCCCAAAACGATGGGTTGTAAAACCAAAGTAATTTGAAAAATAACCCAAAACTCAATTGAAAATTACAGTTACATGAACCGATGCAAAACAGTTAGGATCAAAAATTTGTAAAGTGTAATCTGGGTTCAACAGCACCCAAAAATAAACCCACTATAGAGCAACAGAAAACGCCATACCAAAGTGGTATATTCAGGGTTTGCACCCCGGGCAACGATTGAGCCAGGTAGCCCACAGGAGCATGCAGCGCTAGCCAATGCTCCGAGGACTACAGGCGAAAGCGTGACCTGAACGCCGGTTTGCAGTAAACCATTGAGTTTTGTGGCAATATGTACCGGCGGAAGGGGCCCGCATCCAAAAAATCTAACAATTATTCGCTTAATTTCTCCGCTTGAAGTGTGGAGTCCTGGGCCAACTGCATTAATTCGTCTTCATCAAAAAACTCCTTAGCCTGAACCGTTGATCCTTCTGAAGTTTGTGCACCAATTTGCTCAATACGCTCATGCGCCATACGTTCAGCATCAGAAGCAAACAACAGCCCAATTTCTTTACGGTAAATAAACCCGGTTAAGCATAAAACCAGTACCCAAACTCCGGCAACAATGCCAATAATAAGTCCGGTAGCAGGTTTTTTAGTCTGGGTAACCGGATATGGAACACTTGCAGTTTCAATGGCTTTGTTCACCTGAACCGTTGTTACACCAGTAGGATTTGAAGTCAGAACCGGAGTGGTAACTGCAGGTTTAGGAATAGGAGGAGGTGTAAAGGACGGGGCTGTAGAAGTTCCGGCAGCAGTATTGGTTACAACCGGTGGGACAGGTTGCGAAATTTCCCTGGTAGGTGAGGTTTTGTTAAGGTTATCAAATCCGGAGGTTTTGCCCGGATATTTTTGAATAACGGCTTGAAGTACAGCTAGTTCCCTACCGCGGAAGGCCTTGATTTGCCGGTCGCTGAAAACCTTTCCGCTACGATTTTGCAATTTGGCCTTTAACAGGGTCGGATTTTGAAGGTGATACTTCCGGTAAACGGCTCTTAAAAGCTGAATTTCATTGCCTGCAAACCGGGTAAATAAGTCATCTAATTCCTTTGTACCATAACTTTTTCCCCCATCCAGTGCCAATTGGCGAACCTCCTCTTTTAACTGAAACCCCCAAGGATAGCGGGTAACCAGCTCCAGCCACAATTCAGTTTCCAGTCCGGCGTACTTGCTAAAAAGCAAATTTTCGTCCTGCTTGCGAAGTGCGGGATTATCCTGGTAAAACTTCCGTATTTTCTCCTTGTAATCGGCCATGTTAAATGTCGTCGGTTGAAACGATACCGCTGCCTTTGAAATAGCGGCTGTAGGTCAAAACGATTTCATGCAACTTAGCCTGGGCTTGAGCAACCAGGCTATCGCTGATAACCAGATTGGATGCTGCAAAAATCCGACCTCTCACTACGGTGGAAGAGGATGATTGTGGCTTAAAAAACTCAATTTCCAGGTTGAACCCTCCAGACCTCGAATACAAAAAGAAAAACAAAATGGGTGGCAAAATGGTGAAGAGCGTTGCAAAACCTAAAATTAACCATTTCTTGTTTTTGCCATATCCCATGCGGATTTGATAAATTTCCGAGGTGGGTAACATGGTAGTAAATTTTCCTTCAACTAGGGTTAAGGTCCGTGGCGTAATATAAATGTTCAGGTTTTGATTTTTTGAGCCGACCAGTTTTAAAAACCATGGAATAAAACCGGCCTTAGTTGCCTGAACCTGAAACAATAGTTCATCCTTTATTTCTACCGGAGGTGTAGTTTCAAAACGATCCAGTAAGCCTTCTACTTTTGGCGCTAATAAATTGGCAATGAGTCCCATTTGTTGATAAAATTTGCGGTTTAAAAATCAGCGCAAGGTGGGAAGTTTATCAATATCCGATTTTTAAAAGAAGTGCAAAAATTAAACTTCCAAGGCCTACCTTTCATCGTTTAATTTGCGAAAAAAACCGACCATCTATTTTCGTTTTGTTCTTGGATACCCGAAAAAAAGAGAAAAATTCATTCTTTATTTTCCTCTATTGTCGCCGATTTGGTCGACAAATTAACTTGCTTTCTATCATTTTTCCGATACCAACGAGGAAAAAAAAACTGCATTCATTCTTAAAGGTCAAGGTTCAAATATTTCCGGATTTTGTTGGGTAATGGAGGTTTGGCGGTCACCTACTGTCTAAAAGTTTTCGCCCAACATTCTTATTGTGCAGCAAGGGGGCATAGCAAAAAACAGTTGGCGGAGGGTGACCAACATTCTAAGTAATTAAAAAAATAGTCCATTCATTAGGATTGACTTTTCCAGCATTCCCTATCTTCGCCCAATGCAATTTCGTTCCCTGCTTTCCGCGGCCCTTTGTTTGGCCTTTACCTGGTCTGGTATAGCACAAGTTACTTTCCCCACGAATGGGGTAGTTGCCAAATCGCATGTGGCTTATGCCTTTACCAATGCAACCATTTATGTCGATTATCAAACCATCCTTGAAAATGCCACCCTGATCATCCGCGATGGAAAAGTGGAAGCGGTGGGTACCAAAATCGATTTACCTGCCGATGCCATTGTAACCGATCTCAAGGGCAAGTTTATTTATCCCGGACTGGTGGAATCCTATTCCAACTACGGAATGCCGGAGGTAAGACGCAATCGGGACAACCCCGGACCACAGCTCGAATCTGCAACGAAGGGAGCCTATGCCTGGAATCAGTCCTTAAAGCCCGAAACCGATGCATCACGCTTGTTTACCTACAACAAAGATAAGGCCGCTGAACTGCGTAAACTAGGATTTTCTACAGCTCTTACCTTTTATAACGATGGCATTGCAAGGGGAACTTCGGCGGTGGTTTTGTTGGGTGAAGACAAAGAAACCCAATTGTTGATAAAAGAAAAGGCAAATGCTCATTACTCCTTCAACAAAGGTAATTCCACCCAGGATTATCCCTCTTCCTTGATGGGCAGCATTGCCTTGCTTAGGCAAACTTACCTCGACGGGTTATGGTACAAAAACGAAAAAGCCAAATTACAGGAAATGAACCTCAGTTTGGAGGCTTGGAATCAAAACCAAAACCTAAGTTCTATATTTGAAGTAGGAGACAAACTTTCTGCCCTACGTGCCGATAAATTAGGAGATGAATTTAAAACCCAGTACATTTTAAAAGGAGGTGGGGATGAATACCAATTGTTGGATGAAATAAAAGCAACGAATGCCACTTTTATTTTACCGGTTAATTTCCCCGATGCTTACGAAGTGGAAGATGTTTATGAAAGTTGGGAAATTGCATTTGAAGATCTGAAACATTGGGAATTGGCCCCATCCAATCCGGCTATGCTGCAAAAAGCCGGGGTGCGTTTTGCTCTAACATCGGCCGATCTTAAAGACAAATCGGATTTTTGGACCAAAGTTCGAAAATCGGTTGAGCGAGGCCTTAGTGAAAGTGATGCCTTAAAAGCCCTAACCCTAACCCCGGCCGAAATTGCCGGAGTTTCTTCCTTAACCGGAGCTTTAAAACCGGGCATGTTAGCCAACTTCCTGGTTACAAGTCATAAACTCTTCGATAAGAAGAATCAAATCTATGAAAACTGGATTCGTGGCAAACAGTATATCATCAACGAACGTCAAACCATTGACCTTCGGGGAACATATACCATGAAAATCGCCGACAAGCCGGGTTATACCCTCGAAATTAAAGGAGAAATAGCCAAACCGGAAGCCAAATTAATAGCGCCGAAAGACACTACCAAAATAAATGTAGATATAAGCCAACAAAGGCAATTCGTTACCCTCTCATACTCTGCCGACAAAAAGAACCCCATCAAAAACCGACTTTCCGGTCGTCTCGATGGCTTTACCCTTTCCGGTGAAGCAGCCTTCCAAGATGGCAGTTATGCTTCCTGGTCTGCCACCCAAACTTCGCCCTTTACTGAAGAAATAAAAAAAGATAGCACCAAAGCCGATTCAAGCTCGTTGGGTAAAGTATTATTCCCGTTTTCAGCTTACGGAAATGAACAACTCCCAACTCAGGAAAAGGTACTATTTAAGAATGCAACGGTATGGACCAACGAAAAAGAGGGCGTTTTAAAGGAAACCGATGTACTCATTGAAAAGGGTAAAATTGTATCTATAGGTAAAAACCTCGATCCGGCAGGTGCCAGGGTTATTGATGCAACCGGAAAACACTTAACCCCCGGAATTATCGATGAACATAGTCACATAGCCATCAGCAAAGGTGTGAATGAAGGCACCCAAAGCGTTACTGCCGAAGTAAGCATTGCCGATGTTGTAAATAACGAAGACATTAATATTTACCGACAATTAGCAGGTGGAGTGGTTGGTGCTCAATTGTTGCATGGTTCGGCCAATTGCATCGGCGGACAAAGCGCTCTTATTAAGTTGCGCTGGGGAATGTCGCCCGAGAAAATGAAAATAGCTGGCGCTGATGGATTTATCAAATTCGCTCTTGGTGAAAATGTGAAACAAAGCAATTGGGGCGACTTAAATACAGTTCGTTTCCCTCAAACCCGCATGGGTGTGGAGCAAACATTTTATGATGCTTTTATCAGAGCAAAAGAATACAAAAAAAATCTGGCCGACTATAACGGAAGTAAAACTCAACCCGCACCACGCCGAGATATTGAATTGGAAGTATTAAATGAAATTTTGGAAAATAAACGATTCATTACTTGCCACAGCTATGTGCAAAGTGAGGTAAATATGTTGATGCACGTAGCCGACAGCATGGGTTTCAAAGTAAATACATTTACCCATATTTTGGAGGGTTACAAAGTGGCCGACAAAATGAAAAAGCATGGGGTAGGTGGTTCCACTTTCAGCGATTGGTGGGCCTATAAATGGGAAGTAAACGATGCTATTCCATACAATGCAGCTATGCTAAACAAGGTTGGGGTTGTTACAGCCATCAACAGCGACGATGCCGAAATGGGGCGCCGACTCAACCAGGAGGCAGCCAAAACCGTAAAGTATGGTGGTGTTTCGGAAGAAGATGCCTTAAAAATGGTGACTTTAAATCCGGCTAAATTGTTGCATTTAGATAGCAAAATGGGAAGTATAAAACCCGGAAAGGATGCCGATTTGGTGCTTTGGAATGGTCCCCCACTAAGTATTTATACCAAGGCCGATTATACCTTTGTAGATGGGGTTTGTTACTTTGATAAAGACAAAGATGTTGCCGCCCGAAGATCTATGGCCGAAGAGCGAACCCGCATACTTCAGAAGATGATTAAGGCAAAAAAGAACGGTGAGAAAACCCAAAAACCCGAAACCAAAACTTACCGGGAATACCACTGCGAAACGGTAGATGAAGAGGTGGTGGATTAGGGGATTAATTCTGTTTATTTGGCGGGTCCCATTCGCCAAACCGGTCTATGTTGTAAATGGAATGAGGTGCAAGGCGAATGGTCGGGCTATTCGTTCCTAGTCCTCGTCGCCCCAGGCTAGCGCCATGGGTCTCCTGTGGGCTATCCACTACTATCCCTACCCGAGGGTGAAGTGCAAGGTAAGTATTTTTGAGCGTATTAAAATTGATTTAAGGCCCTTTAGAGCCAAAGATACTTTACTTGTTAATATTTCTTGTAAATTTTACAGCTAAATAGGCGTTTGGCAAATGCTATATTTCTAAAAATCAATGATATAATTAGAATTGTATTTAAGATCATAAGGAAAAAATACAGCAATATTTTAAAAATTCTGTAATGGTTGAAAATTTATTTTTTTTCATAAAATTTCTTGTCTTTTACATAAATAAATTTGGCAATCCTATTTGTGAGGCAAAGCCTTTCAAGATAAGAAACCAATTGTTCTTCTGTAAAAAGAGCTAAAATAAATTTTATATAATGAAGCCCACTTCAAAGCTTATTGACAATTCTTCCGAATCCTATTATTTCGGAACGATATTTAAAGAATTATTAAATGACCATTCATTTTCGCAAATCTCCATTGCTACGGGTTATTGGGATTTACCTGGAATGGTTGAAATTCTTAAAGAATTAAACCATTATCTGGGTCGTGAAAATACAACTTTCCGATTATTATTAGGTGAAGAGCCATCTGTTAGAGCCTATCAAGTTAAGAACGCAAAACTACAAGACCCTGATTTCCCTGAAAAATATTTGAAAAAAGACTTAGAGGACTTGGAATTAAAAGTGGAGTTTCAACAGGTTGCCGACTTGCTAGGAAAATACTTGAACGAATCAAATAATGGAAAATTTCAAGTCAAAGTTTACAAAAAAAACTTCCTTCATGCAAAATGTTACATTTTTGGATCAGATGAAGAAAATGCCATTGGAATTATCGGCAGTTCCAATTTCACTAAGCAAGGACTATTTGGCAATTTGGAATTAAATCAATTGGAAGATAACAATGCTACCGTAAATTTTATTCGCAAAAATCATTCTCAACATCCTTCACACCGCTCTTGGTTTGAAGAATTATGGAATGATAGTGAAGATTGGAGTATGACATTCAAAGAGGAGGTGCTTAAATTAAGCAAACACGGAGCCACCTGCTTTAGTGCTTATGAAATGTATATACATGCCCTGTATCGAATTTACAATCAGGATTTATTAGATGAGAAAGAAAATAAGGTTGACATAGATGACCCAGCTTCAGGGAAACCCCAATTGTTAAAGTTTCAAATTCAAAATGCCAATTCACTAATCAAAAAATTGGAGCGCCAAGGTGTTGCCATGCTTTCTGATTCTGTTGGATTAGGTAAGACCTACACCGCAATAAAGGTAATTGAATATTATAAACAGAATTTGAATCAGCGAGTAGTAGTAATTGCACCGGCTGGTCTTATACAACAATGGCGAAAATCATTTGATGATTTCAAAGTAGTTCATATTCCTGAAATTTACAGCTTACAAGACACCGAAAAAATCAAAGATGTACGTGAAAATCTGAAATCTATACCGGTTGGATTATTTGTTTTTGACGAAAGCCATAACCTGAGAGCATCTGGTGGACAGCGCTTTGATGTGTTTATAAAATGGAGACAAGAAAATGAAAATGCCAGAACGTTGTTGCTAACCGCAACCCCAATCAACAATCAGTTAGCTGACCTTACCAATCAAATTATGTTAGGTTCCGGTGGCGAAATTTATAAGTTGGGTAAATTTTATGATCGAAACAGACAAAAATATTTTACACTTAAAGAACGCCTTGAACTTCTTCAAACTGATATGAGAAGACAAATCCGAGATAGCGGATTTATTAATTATCAGCAAGTTAAAGAACAGCTTACTCCTTTGCTGAATCGCTTTATTGTTAGACGAACAAGGCAAGGAATTGAAAAAGAATATCCTGAAGGATTGGAGATAAATGGCAAACTTCAAAAATTTCCAAAATCATTTCCTGATAATTTGGAGTATGAAGTTCCCAATCAGTTCAAATCGCAACTACTAAAGCATGCAGATCCTTGTCCTGAATTGAAAAGAGCTTTCAATTATGAAATAAGCAGTTTAGCAGAATTGGAATATCTAGCTCATCCGCTTGACTTGTTTGACCATTATACCGAAAGAGGTAAACCTATTCATTCTTCGCTTGAAATTATTTATACAGCACTACTAAGTTTGGGTTTTCCTTGTTATCGTTATAATATCTATCGGCATGCTTATTATGGACGAAAACGCGGCGAATTGGAATTGAATGCTGATGAAAACAGGGAGCTGAGCAGACAGATTGGTATTTACGGAATATTCAGAACCGTATTTTTAAAACGTTTGGAATCTTCCCTTTTCTCAATCAATAAATCCATTGTCAGCTATGAGAAAAAGTTGATTGATTTTCAATCCAAATTGGAGCAATTCAATAAAATCATTTCCGTAAAAAATCTTTCAGCTTTAAACAAAGCCATTGATGCTTATAATGAGCAAAATGCTGAGGAAGACGAACTAGACTTTAATATAGAAGATTTTGAAAATGTAGAAGAAGGCTTTGCCAGTATTGTAGCCGATGACGGTGTATTTAATGTAACACAACTGAAAGCTGACATCGGAAAGGATCTTGCTGTCCTGAAAATTCTCAAAGAACAAATCAAATACCTGTTAGACAGGGACGACAAGATTCAGGAATTAGCTAAGCACCTAAATCAAAATGAAGACCGAAAAGTGTTAGTTTTCACCTACTTTGCCGACACTTTACAATATCTTGCTGAAAATCTTTCACAATATTTAGTAAAAGGTAAAAACATAGAATTTGCCTTGGGCTCAAAAAGTGAAATTGAGGATTATGCCAAACGCTTTGCTCCTGTTTCAAAAAAATATGAATTGAAAAACGGAGAAAAGGAAATTGATTTTCTGATTGCTACAGATAAACTTTCTGAAGGACAAAACCTGCAAGATTGCGGCATGATTATAAATTATGATTTGCATTGGAATCCCGTGCGAATGATACAACGTAATGGCCGTATCAATCGCCTTGGAAGCAAACATGAAGAAATTTTCATTTACAATTTTCGACCTGAAGATCAACTCGAAAGTTATCTACAGTTGGTCCGTAAACTGGAAGATAAAATCAACCTGATTCGTTATACCATAGGAACCGACCAATCCATATTAGACGAAGATCCCGAACCACAAGATTATACCGAAGACCTCTATAGTCGTGATGAAAAGAAACGTTTGGCTGCATTTCAAAAAATATTTGAAACATCAGAATTGCTTGCTGCCGAAGATTTATTTATGGACGACCTGAGGGCATTTGATCGCAATGAGGAATTTACTTTATCCTACAAAGAACAAATAAAAAACATGCCAAAAGGAAAATGGGGTAAGGTTCAAATGCGAAAAGAAGAGGATGATTTTGTTCATCTGGCTCACTTGGCCGCCGGTGAAAAGGATACTTTTGAAGCAGGATATTTTGTGGCTTTCAGCAAAGATAAAATTGGTGAGTTGCTTTCTAACACAGAAGGTTTGTTGCATATAAAGGCAACCAGCGAACAAAATGAACGCTTTGCCGATAAATTCAAACATAAACCGGAATCCGAGGCATACATCTTGGATTTTATTCAACACTATCAATTTTCGGAAGAAGAACATCAGGTGCGATACAATGAACCCCAAAAAGCGGCTATCCTGTATTTGAAAAATAAAATGATTGAATATGGTTATCCATTTGATGAAATTGATAAGGTTGAGCAATGTATTCAACACTCTCAAAATGCTTACATCAATAAAGAAAGCATGAAACTTGTACGTTTGGTAAACCGCATGAACCGAAGAAGGGAACATATTGGCGAAAACATCATTCAACTTTTCATTTCATTGGCAAATCAATACAAACCAGAAGAAAAAACGGACAAAGCCCCGCTTAGTGAAATTATTCAAATTTTTGCATGACGATTAACGAAATCAATATAAAATTGACCCAACTCGCAGAAAACCCGTCAAGGGACTACGTGTTGGATTTTGCTTTTGCCCTGCTGCAATGGATGCAAGTTGAACCCAATGCATTAAACAAACCGCAATTACTCTCTCCTCAAACGCAGAAATTAAAAGATTTTTTGGCGCCAGCTCCACAAACAGTGCAACCTCAATTGTATCGTATAAGCGCCGAAAATCAAAATATACGAGTGCGCTTTGCCGTACTTAAAAAACTGAAAAAAGAGTATATTAATCAGTTGGTTGACAACGACCCCGGATTAACCAGTTACCAAGCTTCCATAAAAGGCATTGTTAATATTCCGGGTAAACCACAATACATTCCACAACAACCTTATTTTATTCACTTTGTAACTACTCCTGATTACGATAAATTAGTTCTCATTTTCAATCAGGGTGAACAAAAAAGAATTGTTTCCTTCCGCAGAAGATTAACCACCACACAGTACCATAAAATTATCCAGCAATGGCAGGGTGTTGGTTCTAAACCGAAACCCGAAATTGCCGACCTGCTGTGGAAATCGCTGGATATAAAAGAGGTAAACAAAGAGTTTTATAAACAAGTTAAAGAACGATTTGATGCCTTGTTAGGCATTGTAAAAACGCAACATACTACGGCCACAGAAAATCAAGTAAAGCAATTTACCGTTCGCTTAATTGGTCGTTATATTTTTTGTTGGTTTCTAAAAGAGAAAGGCATTATTGACCATTCCCTCATAGGTAAAAAAACCATCGAAGAAACAGATAATTACTACCAAAATGTATTGCTCAAATTGTTTTTTGAAACCCTGAATACCAAAGTTCAGGACAGAAACCCATTAACTCACAACAAGCTTTTTGAAAAAATACCTTACCTAAACGGTGGTTTGTTCGATGAAAGTGAAGAAGACAAACTATTTACTGATTTACAATTAGATGCATGGCTTTTGCCTTTCGTTGAAATTTTAGAGAGTTATGATTTTACTGTGGACGAAAGCAGCAGCCAATATCAGCAAGTGGCGGTTGACCCGGAAATGTTGGGACGCATTTTTGAAAACTTACTCGCCAGCCAAAACGAAGAAACCTCAACATTAGCCAACCAACGCAAAGCCTTTGGTGCTTTTTATACGCCACGTGAAATTGTGGATTACATGGTAAATGAAAGCATTAAAGCCCATTTGCAAACACAGTGGGAACAACATAGCATCAGTCAAAAAACAAAAACCTTAAATAACCCTGAACAAGCAGGCGACATCTTTGGCAATAAAAAACCACAGCAATTAGCCATAGAAACCAAACTTTATGAGCTGAAAGAAGAAGAAAAAAGCAAGATAGAAAAAGCCATTGAGCCCTTATTTGCTGCCAACCCTGATGCCGCACAATTAAAAAAGGAAGAAAAAGCTTTGTTGCTTCAATTTTTGGAGCAAATTAAAATTTTAGATCCTGCATGTGGCTCTGGGGCCTTTCCAATGGGCATTTTGCATAAATTGGTGGAGCTGCATGAAACCCTGGGCACGGTAAAAAGCCCGTATGAACTAAAAAAGGACATCCTAAGCCAAAATATTTATGGGGTGGACATTATGCCCATGGCCATAGAAATAGCTCGCTTGCGGGCTTGGTTAAGTTTGGTATTGGAAGAAAATTACAACCCTAAAGACTCGGTACACAATTTTGGCGTAAAACCATTGCCCAATCTTGATTTTAAATTTGTTTGTGCCAATAGTTTGATTGATTTGGGACTGGATGCTTTTATTCAAGAGAGTAAAGGAACGTTTCACGAGGGCTTCACTAAAAAACTGGTAAACGATTTGAAAGATTTGGAAGCATTACGGACACAGTTTTTTACGCCGGCATTGGCGAGTAACGAAAAGGAAGAACTTAAAAAGGAATATTTTGAAAAACGTGATAAGGTAGTTGCGGATATTGAAGCCGACAGCGACCCTATATTGAAAACCATAGCCCAAAAAATAAAACACTGGAACCCCTTTGACGATAGCCAACCCAGCCCATTCTTTTCGCCCACCTGGATGTTTGGTATTGAAAAGGGTTTTGATGTGGTGATTGGGAATCCGCCGTATG
>JAIBAJ010000046.1 GCA_019695265.1 Bacteroidia bacterium
CAAAAGGAAAGCAGCTTTTCTGAGGTTCCTGCGCTTAGTTTTAAGGAGTACAGAAAAACGGATACCAGTTTAGTAATTACCTTAGAATTTACAGATGGAGATGGGGATTTAGGATTAGACGATGGCGATACAATTGCCCCATTTAATCAGGGTTCATTTGCCTATAACAACCTGTTTTTATACTTTCAGCAGCAAGTTAATGATAGTACATTCAGCTATTATTTAAACAATGGAACCGATACTATTCGCTTTTGGTATCGTTATAAAAACATAACCCCGGCAGGACAGAAAAAGGTATTGGAAGGCGAGTTAATTGCTAATCTGCCAGCGCCCTATTCAATACCGGGAATTGACAGCTTTAGGTTTGAAATTTTTATGCTTGATCGTTCACTAAACCGGAGCAAATCAATTTATACACCAATTATTAAATAATCTTAAGGTTCTAATTTATTGCATTTTTTGGGAAATCGACTCCTAAAGTGTTGCCTATTTTTGTAAAAAAAGAATGAACTTTCAAGTACTAATTTTAAGCATCTTGATAGGATTTTCCTTTCAAGCCTGTGGTCAAAAAAAGAAAACAATGCAAGAAACTCCTACACCTATAACCGATTCAACGAAGTATAACCCATTAACTCCACAGGAGAAATATGTTATTGAAAACAAGGGAACCGATTATCCATTTACGGGTCAATATACCAATTTAAAGGCCGAAGGATTATATGTATGCAGACGTTGCAATGCGCCCTTATACCGATCGAATGACAAATTTGAATCGCATTGTGGTTGGCCCAGTTTTGATGATGAAATTAAAGGGGCGGTGGAGCGCCATCCGGATGCAGATGGAAGCAGAACAGAAATTGTGTGTAAAAATTGTGGAGGACATTTAGGTCATGTATTCGAAGGGGAAGAATTAACATCAAAAAATGTTCGTCATTGTGTCAACTCCTCTTCCTTAAAATTCATTCCCAAAAATTAATTTTCCGTTATTTTAAATGGTGATAGGTCGCGATTTTGAAGGACATATTGTTTTTTGGCGGGTCCCTTTCGCAAAATTATTGGCACTTTTCCATTATTTATAATGGCTCAAGGTCGGGCTATCGGCTGTAGTCCTCGTCGTTCTCCATCCCGAAAGGGTTCGGGCCGGAGAACTCCTGTGGGCTACTTGCCTCTATCCCTACCCGATTAAACCCCCAACTAATGCATTTCAAAACAAACTTATTGAATTTCTGAGGTATTCACAACCGTTAATTCAGTAGCGTAATTATTGTTAATCCAATTATGCATATTCAGGTTACCATAAATATTCAACTGACCATTATCGGTGTAATAGATTTTTTGCCAAGAGGTGTAAAGAAAATTTGTTGAGGATTTTTCTATGCTCAAAGAAGTACAATAATAGTCGGCCTTTCGTAAGGAAATAACAATACGTTTTACGACCAGGTCTTCTTTATTGCTGGTATATGTAATAGTATATGCATCCTCAGTTTGGGTGGTATCTACATCATAGTGCAATTTCCAGGAAGGTCGATTCAAGTCTGATTCAGCTATTGGTTCCAATTCTTGCTCCCAATTCAAATTAGTTAAAGTTGCACTCTCACTTTTTTCTCCTTTGGTAACCTTTTTTATTACAGGCATACCTTGTTTGGAATGCACTTTAGCCTGGGCCTTAGCATAGGCTTTTAAATCAAAAAAATGCTTTGAACTATTAACATCCAAGACATTTTCTTTACAAGAAATAACAGAAAAAAGGGAAAAGAAACAGAGTATTAGGCTAAATATTTTTCTCATTTTAAATCGGCTACAAAGGTCAGATTTTTTCGCTGATGTTAAATTTATTTTTTCAATCGTGAAGTACCATAAATTATTCATTGAAATCCTTATCTTTGCTGTGTTTCCAATATATCCCCATTACTAATTCATTTTATGAAAAAAACAGGACTTCTCATTTGTTTACTTTTCATTGCTATTGCAAGTAACGCTCAAACCTTAACCTCCATCCGCAACATATTCCAAAACAAATGTATAAGTTGTCATAGTCCCGGAAATTTATCCGGCGGTTTAGATTTGAGTGGAAATAATTCATCTATTGTTTCCAATTTAGTTGGGGTAGTTGCGCAAAATTCAGTGGCATCAGCCCAAGGCAAAAAGCTGATAGATCCGGGGTATCCTGAGCGGAGTTATTTGTTAAGGTTATTAAACAGTGGAGGTTGGGAAAGTTATACCGAATACAATTTAGAAGCAGGAGAAAATCCCGGGAGTCACGAGAATTTGGTAACTTTAGAAAAAGAAGAATTGGAATTAATACGACAATGGACCTTATTTAATTGCAATCAAACAGCAACTGTTGTCAATGAGCAATTACTTTACAATTATTATCATGTAAATGGGTTACCAAGAATAAGTCAACCTGCAGCACCTGCGGCCGGGGAAGGATTTCAATTAAAATTTGGACCTATCTTTTTGGAGCCTGGAAAAGAAATTGAATACTATTTAAAACACGACTTAACCATTGATGAATCGATGGAAATTAAAAAGATAGATTGTAAAATCAATGATTACTCACATCACTTTTTGTTATTCAAGTATGAGCCCGGACAGCAGAATTCCATGCCCAATGGATTGCGTGAAGTGAATGTAAGCAATGTATTTCCTGACCAAACTACTTATCTGGTTACTTTTACCCGAAGCGATAGTTTAAATTTACCGGAAGGAACGGCTTATCGTTGGCCAAACAATACTGTTTTGGATTTAAATTATCACATCATCAATTATAATCAGGATTCAATATTCGCAGCCGAGGCGTATGTAAATGTTTACACCCAAACGGTTGGAACTGCTGAAAGAGAAATGTTTTCAAGAATTGTTGTTCCTACCAACAATTTGGCTGCACGTTATCTCATTATTCCGTATGGCCCTGATACTGTGACTTTTGCAGAGCCTGATTATACTTCCTACCAAGATACCGTTAATATTTGGATGCTAACTTCTCATACCCATTCCAGAGGCACTGATTTTGACATTTTCAAACGTACAGCTTCTGGAGAAAAGGGTGAAAAATTGTATGAAGGATTTTACAATGAAACCTACGAATTTTATGAAGGATATTACGACTGGAGTCATCCACCGATTCGATATTTTGACCCTTTGGTACCAGTAAAATCGCATGAAGGAATCATTTTTGAAGGTAAATTTTGCAACTATGGCCCTTTTGGGATTAGTCCGGTAGTAAACTTTGGCTTGACCACCACTGATGAAATGTTCATCTACTTTGTTCAGTACACCCGTGGAGGATATTTATGGAACAACGTTGGAATGGATCAAGCTTCAGTTCCACATCCAAGAATTTACCCAAATCCAGGATCGAAATGGATGTTAATAGAATCGGAACTTCCAACTATTAATGGGTTTGTTGAATGTCGCAATATGGTGGGTCAAAGTTTTTACCTAAAACCTACGGAATTAAAACAAGGCAGAACACAAATTGACGTATCTGGATTAACACCCGGTATTTACTTGATTAAAGATAGTCAAGGAAGTGTTCAAAAATTCATTAAAGGCCAATAAAAAGTGATTGGATAATTATTGCAATTGCTACCTTATGGTTTATCAATTTTAAGAACAGGCAAACAGCTTTTCTGTTTATAAGGGAGTCATTAGAATAAAAAGGAAAAGAATCAAACAAAGAAAGCTAACCGAGGAAGGTTAGCTTTCTTTGTTTAGGATAGGTTCTACTCCAAATCCCCATCCTTTAGATGGTTGAATAATGCCATGGTCAATAGAAGGAATAGGACAAGGGTTGTTATTAATTAGCCATGGCCCATCCAAATCAACAAAGTCGACCAAAGGTGATAGGCAATTGGCGGCCTGTGTAGCCAGGGAACTTTCTGTCATACTACCCAACAAGACCTTCAAATTGAGAGATTTAGCCATTTCTATCATCAACTTAGCCTCTAGAATTCCGGTAGCTTTCATCAGTTTAACATTTATTCCGTGAAAGGCATTGGCGGCAAATTCCAAATCGGAAAGGCGTTGAACCGATTCATCTCCAAAAATTGGGATTGGGCTGATGGATTTCAATTTAGAACTTTCTTCCAGCCATTCTTTTGGGAAAGGTTGTTCTGCCAGTATAACATTTTGAGTAGCTAGCCATTCCAATTCAGTTTGAGCCTGATCAAGGTTACTCCATCCCTGATTAACATCTACACAAATGGGCAATTGGCTTATCTTTCGAATTGCCCGAATCATCTCCCTATCCTGATTACCACCCAATTTTAGTTTAAATCGGAGGAAATCCTTGTTTTGAGAAGCGATTGTTTGAACCAAATCAGGAGGATGAATGCCAATAGTAAACGAAGATGGAATGGTTGGTGATATCAGAATATTAAGGAAATCCATGCAACTCTGTTGATTTTGCTTGGCTTGAAAGTCGTGCCATGCTATATCCATGCAAGCTTTAGCAGCATTATTTCCGCTTTTATGTTGATCCAAGTATAAATGGAACTCCTGAACAGATGTTTCCGGGGAAATAGTTTTCCAAGGAAAAGATTCAATAAATTCAATCACACTTTCCTGGGTTTCCCCTAAATAAGGAGGAAGAGAAGCCTCACCCCAGGCAGTAATTCCATTTAATTCCAGCTTCAAAAAAACGGCGGGTGTTGTAGTACGTCTGTGAATTGCCAGATTAAATGCATGATTTAGCAAGAAAGTATAAGGAAAAGTTTGTATATTCATTAATCGACAAACTTAGGACTTCATTCCCTAAATTTGCGAAACCATTAGATTACTTTATGAAAAACTGTTTGTTGCTTGTACTCCTGTTTTTAATGCCCAAATTGGGAATTAGTACAATCACCAAAACAGATAGCTTATTAAAATTGGTGGATTCCAAGAAAACTAATGGAATTGAAGAATGGAAGATTTTCAATGAATTAGCCTTAAGTTATATTGGAAATAATTATGATTCAGCGAAATACTATGCTCAAATTGGAATTGAAAAAGCAAATAGATTAAAGAACGACACCTTAGTAAACATTTCCTATCAAACCTTGGGAATTTTATATTCGAAAAGTGGGGAGGATCAAACTGCCATTTCCATATTGCATCAGGCCTTAAAGGATCCAAGCAATAAATTAGGAACAAAGCGAAAAGGAGAAATATACAGAAACCTAGGGAATTCATTTTACCACATATCTGTGTTTGATTCCTCCTTGACCTATTACTTCAACTCATTAGCTGAATTCAAAAAAGGAAAACATGAGAAAGAAGCCGCAGGGATATTCAACAACATAGGGAATGTTTATTATTTCAATGATGCAAAAACTGCCTTAAAGTTTTATCAAAAGGCACTTGACTATTATTTGGATGTAGAAGACTATGATGGTCAGGCCAAAGGTTATGGTAACTTAGGGTTGGTTTACAGTCGGCTCCACGACTATAAAAAGGCGGTAAAATTTTCCCAAATTGCTTTAGAAAAAGCCTTGTTAGCAAAGCTTTCTCCCTTGGCTTTATCTGGATACTACGTTAACTTAGGCTATTCGTATGATGAGTTAAAGGAGTATGACAAAGCCATTGAAAATATTTTAATTGGCCTAAAAATAAGAGAAGAACATAAAGAGCTAAAAGGAATAGCAGTGGCCAATTGCATGCTTGGTTCTGCATATTTTGATGCAAAAAAATGGGAGCAAGCCGATAGTGTTTTAACCATTGCTGTTGAGCAAGTTAGGAAAATGAATTTAAGGAGTTATCAATGGGAAGTATTACAAACCTTGTCGATACTCAATTACAGGAAAGGCAAAGAAGCAAAAGGTGATAGTCTAATAAATTTATCCAATTCTATAAGAGATAGTGTTATGTTGGAAGAGAAGCAAATGGCAATGAATGAAATGGAAACTAAATACGAAACGAAGGAAAAAGATGCCAAAATTCAACTTCTAACCCAACAAGGAGAAATTAAGGATTTGTATTTAATAATTGCCATTTCTGCATTTTTATTTTTGGCAACATTAACTCTTTTGATTTTTTTCATTCTAAGAAACAATGCCAAGAAAAACAAGCTATTGGAGGTTCAATACAAGGAAATTTCAAAACAAAAAAAGGAAATAACGGATAGCATTAATTACGCCAGAAAAATACAAACGGCATTATTACCTAAAGAAAGCCAGGTGAAGCAACTAATGCCAAAAAGTTTTGTTTACTATAAGCCAAAAGACATTGTTTCAGGAGATTTTTACTGGATTGAAAAAGTTAGTAATAATGAGATTTTGTTGGCAGCGGTGGATTGCACCGGGCATGGTGTTCCCGGTGCCTTTATGTCGGTAATTGGGATTAATTTACTCAACTCAGCACTTACGGAGCATAACATCACCCATCCTTCCCAAATATTAAATTTTATGAATGAAGGAATAAAAAACGCACTCCAAAAGAGCCAGTCAATAGATAACCTAAAAGACGGGATGGATTTAGCGCTTTGCAAAATCAACTTTGACACTGGGAGAATTCAATTTGCCGGTGCCAACAACCCAATGGTAATTATTCAAGATAGCAAAATAGCCTTAGTTAAGGGTGACAAATTACCTATTGGAGGAGAATTTAACCAAGGAAAACAGTATTCTAACCACGAATTCACTTGTAAGAGCGGTGATCGAATTTATTTATTTACGGATGGTTTTGGGGATCAATTTGGGGGTTCAGAAGGAAAGAAATTCAAGAAACAACGTTTATTAAATTTGATTGAGAGTTTTCAACATCTGGATTTAGACCAACAAATAGAAAAGCTTGATACAGAATTTAATGCCTGGAAAGGAGATCAAGAGCAAGTAGACGATGTTTTGGTCATTGGATTTCAACTTGCTTAGTACAAGCTTAATGTGCCAAATAGATGCTATACATCGAGTAAGGCTAATTCAAAAAGCGAGCATGCAGTCAAATCGAATGAAGTGGAAATATCCTCAAAAAAAATAGAATCGGAATTAAATACCCATAGGATTTTAGAGGATATTTTGAAATTGTCAGAATTCCTGTACTTTTGCCCCTGAAAATGAGGATACAGGTACTTAAATCCAAAATACACCGGGTAAAGGTAACAGAAGCCGACCTGGATTATATTGGCAGTGTGACCATTGATGAGAACTTAATGGATGCCGCCAATTTGATTGAGAATGAACAAGTTCACGTGTTAAATTATCGAAATGGTGAACGATTTATAACCTATGTAATTAAAGGAGAACGGGGGTCAGGAGTAATTTGCCTGAATGGACCGGCTGCTCTAAAAGTTTCGTTAGGAGATAATGTTATAATCCTTTCCTATGCCGAAATGGAATGGGAAGAAGCAAAGCTATTTAAGCCTTCGGTAATTTTTCCTGACACGGCTACCAATAGCCTAAAAGACTAATTTTGAATTCGAAAGCCCTTTCCATTCTTAAATACATTGGCCTTTTAGGAATTGGAGTTGGGTTGGTATTTCTTGCTTTTCGAGGAATAAATTTTCAGGAGATTTATTTTAGCATCTCCAATGCCGAATACATTTGGCTGTTGCCATCTTTTTTCTTTTCTATTATTGCTCATTACTCCAGGGCGGTACGATGGAATATCCTGATTGAATCACTAGGATATAAAACTTCCACATCAAATTCCTTCTATGCAGTTTGCATAGGTTATTTAGCCAATACGGCAGTACCTAGGCTAGGAGAAGTTACCAGGTGTTCTGTTTTGAATAAAACCCAAAAGGCTCCAATGGATAAACTAATTGGAACGGTAGTTTTGGAAAGAGTAATTGATGTTGTTATTGTATTTATCCTTTTATTTTCTCTGGTTGGTTTAGAGTACGATGTATTTGGAACATTTTTCTTAGAGTTATTAGGGAGTAAATTTGGCTTTTTGAAGAATATTTGGTTATCCGTTTCCATAGGTTTAATTGCAGGAGGGTTATTGACTTTTTTCTTCTTTAAAAAATGGGGATCTAGAATTCGAAGCTTACCTTTTTTGGGTAAACTATTTGTATTTATTGAAGGGATTTGGAATGGGTTATTAAGCATTAGGACCATCAACAGGCCTTATTTATTCATTTTTCATTCCTTTTTTGTTTGGGGAATGTACTTACTTTCAACCATGGCTGCTTTTCGATGTCTACAACCTACTTACAACCTTGACTTTGGAGAAGGGTTAGCAGTAATTGTAGCCGGAGGGTTTGGAATGGCAGCGCCTACACCGGGAGGAATTGGATCTTATCATTTGTTGGTAAGCGAAGTATTGACCATTTTTGGCATTTCAAAGGCAGATGGCTTGGCTGCAGCAACCTTAAACCACCTGAGTCAAACCATTTTTATCATTCTTTTAGGAGCGATTTCCTTTTTAATGCTCTTTCTTCAACGAACAAAAAATGATTGATTATTCAAAACATATTGAAGGCAAAATTCTGACTTGGGAACAACTTAAAAAGCAGTTGGAACAATGGAATTTTAAGGACCAATCAGTTGTTTTCACCAATGGTTGTTTTGATATTATTCATCAGGGACATATTGATTATTTGGCACATGCAGCCAGTTTAGGACATCAACTTGTCATTGGACTCAACAGCGATCAATCAGTAAAGCGACTAAAAGGAGTCAATAGACCCATCAATTCAGAATATTCAAGAGCAAAAGTTTTGGCATCTTTCATTTTCACTTCTGCTGTTGTTATTTTTGATGAAGATACGCCATTGGAATTAATAAATCTGGTTAAACCTGCCAAATTGGTTAAAGGTGGAGATTATTCCTTAGAGCAAGTCGTTGGAAAAGAATTTGCAGCCGAGACCATATTACTTCCATTTACACCTGGTTTTTCGACTACCTCAACCTTAGAAAAGGCAAAAAACAAATAGGGAATCGAATATTTTCAAAGGTTTTGGCTATTTATTTGAATTGAAATGTAGGAATTTCTTTCTTTTTTCGCTTAATTTGCCGTATGAAAAACCCCTTTAAAGGACTGATTGTATTTTGTTTCATTCCTTTGGTAGTCCATGCCCAAGACCCTTTTGAGATTGATCGTTCCAAACTAGACACTAGCAAACGAAACATAAAACGAATTGTCAATTTAAGTGTTTACTATATCGAACAACTCAAAAAAAAGGAACTACCTACCTCTGAATTTGATGCTGCCAGAGAATATTTATTCAAGGCAGAAATGGAATTAAAGGAAATTGACAAAATCAGAATTAACAATGCCAAGTACAAGCTTGATAAGGCTTTCTTAATTGAGGCTAAAAAAGAAAGAGATGCCAAATTAACCGAGTTGGCAACCACCCCTTTGAGTTATTTTTCATCGGAAGAGAAATCAATTTCAATTGGAGGATTTGTTGGAATTACCGGGGGAAAATACACCCAACCTGCTGGTATTTTAGGGGAATATCACTTAAGCAAGAACTGGTCGGCAGGAGCTTGGTTAGGATATTTTATGGAACAGCAACAAATTAAAAATTCATTTGAGACGAAGCCAACCTATTACAGTGTTGGAGAAAAAAACTACAAATTTAATTACATCAGTTTTGGAGCCCAGGGTAAATATAGGTTTTTCAACCCGGTTCATCCATTTTTAGGACTACCTGTTAAACATTTCCACCTTTTTGTTACTGCCGCTTTGGGATATAATTTATCCATCAATCGGGTTGCATTACAAAACGAATCGTATTTACAAAACAACCCTAGTAGAAATGGCCTGGCTTATGGAGTATGGCCTGGAATTCATTACCAAATGGATGACAATTTAGGAATGGATTTGGAAGCCGGATTTAGCAATATAGGATATGTTCGATTTGGAATAAATTGGAGAATCTTCACCCAACAAGAGAAGGAAATTATTCCAAGCACCAGAAACACCAGCTTTATTAAATAACCCTTTGAATTTCAGAAAATTAATCCATAATTGCATTGAAAAATTTCTTAAAATACAGCTATAAAACAGGTGGGCTAGTTACCCTGCTTTTGTCTTTTTCCACTTTAATTTTTGCTCAGGCCCCAACAGCTAATTTTACGATCGGCACTACAGAAGGATGTGCAACTTTGGTTGTTCAATTAAACAATACAAGTACCGGAGGTCCTTTCTCTAACGTTAGCTGGGATTTTGGCAATGGGAATACCTTAAGTGGAAATCCGGCATTAAATCCTGTTCTTAACAATCCTACCATCACCTATCCAACTGCAGGTACTTATACAGTGAGTTTAACAGTAACCAATGGATCAGGAACGGATACTGAAATTCAAACCTCTGCCATAACTGTTTTTGGCAGACCTACAGCGAACTTTTCGGCTAGCAGCACCTCAGGTTGTGCATCATTCACGCCTGATTTTACTGATTTATCTACAATTGGTGGTAGCGGTTCCCCGATTGTTTCTTGGACCTGGAACTTTGGAAATGGCCAATTTGGAACAGGTTCCAATCCGACTAATCCAACCTATAACCAATCTGGGGTTTATACTGTTAGCCTAAATGTTACTGATGCAAATGGATGTGAAAACACCCTAACACTAAGTAATTACATTACAATCACCGGACCTAATGCCTCCTTTTCAGCAACTCCAACTTCTAGTTGTACCCCTCCACTAACCGTTAATTTTACAAACAATAGCACCCCGGCAGGAAATTTAACTTATGCCTGGGATTTTGGAAATGGAAACACCAGTACAAGTGCCACACCTCCATCCCAAACTTATACGAATTCCCAGAATTATACCGTTTCTTTAATTGTTACAGATAATTTAGGATGTACAGATTCAGCGGGTCAGATAATAACCTTGCAGCCATATCAAGCAGAATTTCTCTTCCCCACCAGTGGATGTATCCCTTTTCAAGCCGCATTTAGCAATGCTAGCGATCCAGGCACCAACAGCTTTCAATGGAATTTTGGAGATCCCGGATCCGGAAATCAGAACCAATCCTTTTCACAAAACCCTTCCCATATTTTCAATACACCTGGGGTTTATACCGTTCGTTTAATTGGAAGAAACCTTCAAAACTGTACCGATACAGTCACCCACCAGGTAACGGTTTACGATCTTCCACAAATTAATGCTAGTCCTGCCGATAGCTTTGGCTGTTCTTTACCTTTTACCACAACCTTCCAAGACCAAACCAATGGTGCTACTACTTGGAATTGGTCATTTTATGATTCTGATGATCAATTATTGGGTGTTGGGAATACCCAGAATGCACCATTTACTTTTACCGAGGAAGACACTTATTATTTTATCCTTTCCGTTGTAGATAATCATGGTTGTAGCGAAACAGACACCATACCGAACGCTGTTCGAATTCTGCTGCCGGAAGCACATTTTACCACTGATACCCAAGGAGGTTGTTTCCCTCTTCCTGTAAATTTCACTGATTCTTCAACCTTTACTCCTGCAGCCAACAGTTGGTCGTGGAATTTTGGCGATGGAAGTTCAGGTAATGGCCCAATTACTTCCCATGTCTATCCTGACACCGGAATTTTTGATGTAATTCTAACTGTTACTAATTCACTTGGATGTACTGATACAACGCTCGTTCAAATAAAAGTAGGACAAAAACCTACTGCTATTTTTTCCTATAACCCGGATAGTGTTTGTTTTAGGACCCAAATTCATTTTACAGATGAAAGTACCGGTCCAATATCTGATTGGCAATGGAGTTTTGGATCTAATCAACAAAATCCAACAACTACCCTTCCGGATACAGGCTATAACGATGTTACTTTAACCATTAATCATAACCTCTGTTATGACGACACTACCGTTACTAATGCCATTTATTACATTCCTCCAAAAGCAATTATCGCTCTTCCGGATTCCGTATTTTGTAAGGAAGAACATCCTGTTTTTGTGCAACCCAGAGATTCTTCCCAATTAAGGGGACCAGGCATATTTCATTGGGATTTCGGATTTTCCGGTGTTGACAATGACACATCAAACCTTCAAAATCCGGCTGGAATGACCTATACTGATCCGGGAGAATATACCATTCAATTAATTGTGAAAGATACTGAAACAGGTTGTGTGGATACGGCAAGCAAAAAGGTAATACTCGACAAATTTGAGGTACTTCCTACTGTTATCACCTCTACCGGTTGCCAACCCTTTAATGCCCAATTTATTGGATTATTTAATGATGTAATTATTACCTCTGTTCAGGGATATGTTTGGAACTTTGGAGATTCCCCCTTTTCATTTCCTACAACGGATGCAAACCTAAGCCACATGTATACCAGCAGTGGTACATTTACAGCCCAGGTTACTGCTATAAACTCCTTTGGGTGTAGTGACCAGGCAACCGTAGATGTAACTGTAAGCCAGCGACCTGTTGCACAAATTTCTTCTTCAACTGCCTTAGTTTGTGCACCAGGACAAGGAATTTTCAATGATGCATCAACTGCCGGACCAGGTCAGACTATTACTTCATGGCATTGGAGAAACAGACAAAATATTCAAGGATCAAATTCAACATTTACCACCAATTATGCCTTTGTTTACCAAGATACCATTTCCTTGTATGTAACAGATGGTGCAGGATGTAACTCTGATACAGTTTTCTTCCCTGTTCAGGTTTCTAGGGCAACTGCAGCATTTGTTGCTCCTCCACAAGTTTGTAATAATTCCGCCTTTGTTTGCAACTCCACCCAATCCGGTGGTCCCGGCCCAATTCAATACACTTGGGATTTTGGAGATGGCACAACTGAAAACATTCCAAACCCTTCCCATTCCTACCAAGTTAACACAACCACCACCTTTCCAATTGAATTAATTGTTACTGATAACTTTGGATGCAAGGATACGGTAGTGAACAATGTGATGGTTTCAAGTCCACAGGCAGATTTTTCGGCTGGATTAACCGTTAGTCAATGCCCGCCATTTTTTGCTGAAATTTTTAATAATGCCAGCTCAGATGCTGTTCAAATTACCTATTTATGGGATGACGGAACTAACCCCACATTACAAAATGGAATTGATATTTCTGATACCGTTTCCCATGTATTCTCTACACCCGGTGTATACACGGTAACTCAAATTGTTACTACCCAAGCCGGCTGTAGAGATACACTTATTCTACCTGATTTAATAAAAGTAGGTGGACCAGCCGCCAGCTTTTCATTTTCTCCTACCAATAGTGATTGTGCTCCAGTAACGGTAACTTTTACAACCAATGGAGTAGCCAATGTTGAGCAATTTTATTGGGTATTTGGTGATGGTAGTATTGATACTACATCCGGGCCTTCAGTTACCCACACCTATAACATTGCAGGAGATTTTGCCCCTGTTGTAATTATTCGGGATTCGCTTGATTTAAATGCCGGCGATACCGTATATTGTTCAGTAACTGTCTTAGGAGACATTTTATCTATTCGAGGTCCGATCCTTAGTTTTGAGGCCGATTCAACTAAATTGTGTGGACCATACGGGGTTACCTTTACTAATAATACCAGCATTCCAACCGGAATTAATGTTACTTCATGGCTTTGGAATTTTGGAGATGGAAGCACTTCTTCCGATGCCAACCCTGGCACTCACCAATATACAACTGCAGGTAACTATACCGTTACCCTAACTGCTACTACCTCCGGAGGTTGTGTATATTCTTTACCAATTCCCAATTTTATTGAATTCTTCCAAGGTCCACCGCTTTCGTTTCCAAGCATTAACCTGAGCCAATGTCCTGACGCATGCATTGATCTTAATGTAAATTTTGCAGGTCTGCCATTGGGGGTAACCAATTACGAATGGAATTTAATTGACACTACTATTCCGAACCAACCAAGTGTAAGCTGGTGTTATACCAAAACCGGACTCTATGAACCAACACTGATGGTAGATTTTAGCAATGGTTGTTCTTTCAATTACAATACCAATGCCATTGTCAATGTTTGGAATACACCAATTGCATCGTTTACCTCCTTCCCCATTTTAGCAGGAAATAAAATTAAAGCGATGGAATTCACCAACACAACCCTTAATTCCGATAGCATAGTTTGGAATTTTGGGGATGGAAGTCCTTCTGAATTTACTGAAACTGTTACTCATGCCTTCAATGATACCGGTTGGTACGATGTTCAATTGATTGCATTTTCGGATAGTGGTTGTGCCGATACCGCTGTTTTCAAACTTCATGTCGAAGAATCTATTCAAGTTCCCAACGTTTTTACACCCAACGGTGACGGATTTAACGACCAATTTCAATTTAATATTCCTGGAGATACAGAGTGCCTTACCTTGGATGTTTACGACAGATGGGGTAAACTAAAATTCCATACCGATAAATTTAACAACGATTGGAACGGTACAGACCAGAAAGGAAACAAACTCAATCCGGATACCTACTTTTATATTCTGAATTTTTGCCGCAGATTTACCATTAACGGCTTCGTTATGATTATTTACGAAAATTAATTGGACAGTTGTTAGAAACTTAGGCAATCTATTGCTACAATTTTGGTTGGGCGATGTACTTTTGTGGTGTAAGATTTTACCATGCCATTAAAGTTACATCGCCCAATTGCATTCTTTGACCTGGAAACCACTGGAACGAGTGTTGGTTCAGACCGAATTGTTGAAATTTCCATTTTGAAAATATTTCCGAATGGTAACCAAGAAAGCAAAACCATGCGCATTAATCCTGAAATGCCAATCCCTCCGGGCTCGAGTGCAATTCATGGCATTTACGATGCCGATGTAAAGGATAGTCCAACCTTTAAAGAGGTGGCAGGCAACTTGTTGAATTTTTTGGACAACTGTGATTTTGCAGGTTACAACTCCAACAGTTTCGATATCCCATTGCTAACCGAGGAATTTATGCGTGTTGGTATGGATTTCGACCCAAAAACCCGTCGATTTGTAGATGTGCAAAATATCTTTCATAAAAAGGAACAGCGCACCTTATCTGCCGCTTATAAATTTTATTGCGATAAAGATTTAACCAATGCCCACTCTGCAGAAGCCGATATTATGGCAACGTGGGAAGTATTAGAAGCTCAATTGGCTAAATACACCGATTTGCAGCAAGATGTAGCCTGGCTTGCAGAATACTCTCAAAAGCACAAATCGGCCGACCTGATGGGAAGAATCATTTACAACGAAAAAGGTGAAGAAATTTTTAACTTCGGAAAGCACAAAGGCAAAACAGTTGAAAGTGTATTGAAATCAGAACCCAGTTACTACGATTGGATGATGCAAGGCGACTTTCCGCAATATACCAAACGTGTACTGACATCCATTCGACTACGAGGTTTAGGAAAATAATACCATGAAAATTATCTGCATAGGTCGAAATTATGTAGACCATATTAAGGAACTAAACAACACCATTCCGGATGAACCCGTTTTATTTCTTAAACCTGAAACGGCAATATTAAATCCAAGACTTCCCTTTTTCATTCCATCTTGGAGTAATGATATTCAATATGAAGCTGAGCTGGTACTTCGCATTTGCAAACCGGGCAAAAACATAGAAGCAGCTTTCGCGCACCGTTATTTTGATCAAATTACGGTGGGTATTGACTTTACTGCCCGAGATTTACAATCTAAACTTAAAGAAAAAGGATTGCCTTGGGAAAAAGCAAAAGCATTTGATAACGCCGCTGCTGTTGGTGAATTCAAACCATTTGCCAATTACCAGAATAATCAAGCAATTCGCTTTCATCTATCTAAAAACGGAAACATAGTTCAGCAAGGCGATTCATCTTGCATGATCAATGATTTTTCTAAAATTATTGAAGAAGCATCCAAATATTTTACCTTAAAGAAAGGAGATCTCATTTTTACAGGAACTCCGGCTGGGGTTGGTCCGGTAAAAGCCAATGACCGATTAGAGGCCTTCCTGGAAAACGAGTCCGTGCTTTCGTTTAATATCAAGTAACCCCATGAGTTTAAAACCCAAACCCGCCCAAAACTCCTTTACCATTTTAACAGAATTGGTATTACCCAACGATACCAATACCCTCGGAAATTTAATGGGAGGTCGTTTGTTACATTGGATGGATATTGCTGCTGCCATTTGTGCCCAAAAACATAGTCAACGTGTAGTTGTTACGGCATCGGTTAACAATGTAAGCTTTGATCAACCAATTCGCCTTGCCGATGTAATAACGCTTGAAGCAAAGGTTTCCCGCGCATTCAGCACTTCAATGGAAGTATTTATTGATGTTTGGGTGGAAAACCTGAGCACAGGCAAAAAAATCAAATGCAATGAGGCTATTTACACCTTTGTAGCGGTCGATCAACTTGGAAACCCAATCAATGTTCCGGCTGTAATTCCGGAGTCGGAAGAAGAGAAAAAAAGGTATGAAGGCGCTATGCGTCGCAGGCAATTGAGCTTAATATTGGCAGGTAAAATGAAACCGGAGGACGCCAACGAGCTGAAAGCCTTGTTTGGTGTTGGAAAATAGACCTACTTACATTCCGTTTTATTCAGATGGAAAATTTTTTCAATTCTTAGTATGCGGGCCCCCTCCGCCCTACTCTATTTTTGCTAAACCCAAAATTACCTGCAAGGCGTTCGGGTCACGCTATCGGCTGTAGTCCAAGCCAACTCCGCTAAACGCTGCGTTGGCTTGGAGCTACTTGCCTCTATCGTTGCCCGAGGTGCAATCTAAACGTTTAAGTTCTACACCAACTACCACGGCATCTATCCGCTTTCTGCAAGTGGACCTTCTTCGATTTAACCAATAGTTGTGGAGAAATGGACCAAAGCTTTTTGGGAAATTACCCTACTAAATGCCGATACAAAAGCGGTATGGTGAAATACTGCGAGGTTACGGTAGACTATTTCCAACTTTCATAAACCAAAAATTAAAACGTTTGTGACCCTACCCAGCTAATTTAGGGTGCTGCCTGGTGGGGTATCGTTCGGGTAGGGATAGAGGCAAGTAGCCCACAGGCCCACGCGGCCCTAGCCAAGTGGGCCGAGGACTACAGCCGATAGCCCGACCATGAGCCCATTGGTGAACGATTACATTTGAGCAAATGCCGGATGGGCGAATGGGACCCGCCAAAATACTAAAATAAATATCTAAAAATCAAACACTTAACTACCAAGCAGAACGTTGACGATCCAAACTATAAACCTTCCACACTTGCAAACCTAAACCCAATGCCATAAGAAAAGAACAAAAAACCAACATCGGATTTGCATATGGAAAATACCAGTAAAATATGCCCGCCAAACCTTGAAAAGCCAATACCAACTCATTGAATATCAAACCAATTAAAAACAGAACCAAGCCAATTGTGGAAATAGACTTTTCATTGAAACGATAAAAATAGGCTAACAAAAAAAGGCTGACACAAGCCAAAAATACCAGGTGCAAATACCCAATAACTATGGGACGACTTCCAAAAGCTAACTGAGAAAGGAATGGAAAACTCAAACCCAATTGCAAGACAAACTTGAAGGAAAATGCCATCAATGACAATAATAACAATCGTTTTGGCCATACGGATGGAAAGCCTATTTGAAAGGAACAAGAACGAATAGCAAGCAATATGATAAGCCAGGCAGCTAGTTGCAAGAATGCAGACAATCCGCTTAGCCAATAGACCCAAACAGCTTGAAAAAACCAAGAAACCGACAAGAAATAGGTAAAAAAGCAAGAGAAGAAAAACAGTTTAAAGGCTAGATTTATGGAGTTAGACGGAATACCCTTATGGAGCAGAAATTTAGCCAAAAGGCCCAGGATAGCGAAGGTAAACCAACCATTGTATTGAAAATGAAGGTACCAGTAAACCGAGGCCAGGTAAGAGGAAGGATTCATAGCTTTAGTCGCCATGGAAAATGCTAAAAACAAGGTACCTGCTGTAGAAAGTATATTAAAAAAGTTGGCTGCCAAAAGCCAGTTCAACCAAGTATTTTCCTTCAGAGAAACAGATTTTACACTTTGCCAAACCAGGAATGCGAACCAAAAAGAAATGGCAATGGAAAGGGTAGAAAAAACAATGGAAATAGGTCCATAACCTTGGTACAAAAAACTAAACAGCATTCCAAAGGCCAAAAAGCCATTGAATCGAAAAACAGGGATAAATTTTGTAAAGCTTATTGTTTGGTTTTCTTTGGTTATTTCGCCGGCAATCAGTATCATTAGAGCTTGAGTAACCCAAGCTGAAAATGCAAAATGAGAATGCGCATGCAACAAATTTTTATGAGTAAAAAATGGAAAAGGAAAGGCAATTTTATACCGAATAAGCAAGCCTAGCAAGGATACTATCCAAAAGCTAAACAATGCAAAATTCAGCCATTTTTTTCCGGCGGTTAGGAACATCAGACAAAGAACAAGGAATTAGCAAACAGAAGATGTGATTCCACTCATATTATTGAAATAAACCTTTCCTTTCTGAATACTTACTTCACCACGTTCATGCATATTTCGGATAGCTCTGATAACGGTTTCGACCCGAAGGCAAGTCATATTAGCGATTTGTTGACGGGTTAATTTCACCTTTCCGCAGTGGAGGCAAACATTGGAACGAGACTCACGCATGTATTTGAAAAGGGCTGCAATTCGTTCTTCCGGCTGGTGATTGAGTAGTTCCTTTAACAGATAAAACTTAAACCGAAGGCGGTGCACCAGGAGTTTAGAAAATGCTAAATGAATATCAGGATGTTCGGCGAGGAGTTGGTGAAACCTTTCTTTTGGCAATTTCAGCAAGATACTATCCTGCTCGGCCACTGCTGATGCGGCATAAGGTTCATCATCAAAGAGAGGAAATTCGCCAAAGCATTCGCCAGGTTCAATAACCGATTGCAGATATTCCTTACCATCCTCATTGATGTTTACCCAATTAACCCGGCCTTCGACCAATTGAAAATAATAGGAGCCCGGATTACCTTCCATAAAAATCATTTCGCCTTGAGAAACACGTTTATAAACTGCACCCATGGCCAATAACAAATCGATGTTTATCATGTGATTTTAATTGGACAAACCTATACCGACCAAAGATAATAATTTATGACTAGAATCCAAAGCAGGGATGAGCAAAGTCAGTTTAACGACACAAACAACTGAATTACAGAAAGTTAAACATCAAAAGCATGCCTAAAAATAAGACTCATTTTGGATTGAAAAAAAGTTTTATGATTGCACGCATAAAGCCATTTTACAGTCCGCTGTAACCTTGCATAAAATTTAATTTATCACTTATGAAACTACATTATTTATTCATGATAAGTTTTGCTACCGTTCTTCTACATTCATGCGGAGGAAATAGCAATACAGGAGTTGAAAATGAAAACACGGCAACGGAGGCTACAGAAACGGGTCAAACCGAGAATCCTTCTTATGATCCGAATCGAGGGGTAGGAAAGTTTACGGATGTACAAGTAAGTGACAAGTTGGATGGGAAGTTGGCAGATGAAGGGCAAAAGGTCTACGACGTAAAATGCAGCAGTTGCCACAAATTAAGTGGAGAAAAACTAGTTGGACCGGGATGGGAGGGTGTTACCAAACGCTTTTCGGCGGCATGGATAATGAATTTCATAACCAATACCGATGAAATGCTTAACAAGGATCCCAAAGCCCAGGCCCAACTTGAAATTTGTCTGGTTAGAATGCCCAACCAGAATCTAAGTGATCAGGAAGCCAAGGCTTTGTATGAGTTTATGCGAAAAAATGACGGCGTTAAATAGCTAAAAACCAATTCTTTAATCTTAAATACTTTTAATCATGAAAAATGTAACTAAAGTTGCATTAGGGACTCTTATTGTCCCAATTAGCCTGATGGTTTCATGCAAACCAAGGAATGCAACCAATGTTGTGAGTGGGGATGCTGCTCAAAAGGCATATGTTGCTCCGGGCAAATACGATGAATTCTACAACTTTGTATCCGGCGGGTTTAGCGGACAAATGAGCGTTTATGGCTTACCCAGCGGAAGGTTATTGCGAGTGATTCCTGTTTTCTCCATTGACCCTGAAAAAGGGTATGGATACAGTGAAGAATCAAAACCGATGTTAAACACCTCGCATGGATTTGTTCCATGGGATGATTTGCACCATCCGGAATTATCTCAAACCAACGGAGAAGTTGATGGTCGTTGGGTTTTTGGCAATGCCAACAACACCCCCAGGGTTGCCCGAATCGATCTTAAAACCTTTCGTACGGCCGAAATTATCGAACTTCCCAACAGTGGAGGAAATCACAGCTCACCTTTCATAACAGAAAACACTGAATATGTGGTTGCAGGAACCCGCTTCAGCGTTCCACCGGATTATCAGGATGGTGATGTACCTATTCAAACCTATAAATCAAATTTCAAAGGCCATTTGAGTTTTATTAAGGTAGATCCGGGTAATGGAAATATGGATTTGGCCTTCCAAATTCAATGTCCGGGAGTAAACTTCGACCTTTCCCATGCAGGAAAAAACAAATCGCATGGTTGGTTCTTTTTTAGCTGTTATAACACCGAGCAAGCCAATACCTTACTCGAAGTTAATGCATCACAAAGAGACAAAGATTTCATTCTGGCAGTGAATTGGAAAAAGGCAGAAGAATACCTGAAAGCAGGGAAAGGGAAGAAAGTAAGCACTGCTTATGCGCATAATGTATACAATGAAAAAACCCATACCGCAAGCTCTGAGATTAAAAGAGAGGTAATAATTCTTGACTCCAAAGAACTAAAAGACATTTGTTATTTCATTCCTTGCCCCAAATCGCCCCATGGCTGTGATGTTGATCCAAGCGGAGAGTACATTGTTGGAAGTGGAAAACTTGCGGCGGTAATTCCGGTATTCAGTTTTGATAAAATGCTAAAAGCCATAGATCAAAAAGCATTTGATGGCGATTATGACGGCATTCCGGTAATAAAATATGAAGCTGCATTGTATGGAGAGGTTGCTAAACCCGGTTTAGGACCTCTGCACACCGAGTTTGACGGAAAAGGTAATGCCTACACCTCCTTTTTTGTTTCAAGTGAGGTAGTAAAATGGAATATCAAAGATTTAAAAGTATTGGATAGAGCATCTACCTTTTACTCCGTTGGTCACTTGTGCATACCCGGTGGAGACAGTAAAAAACCGGAAGCAAAATATCTAATAGCCTATAATAAAATCACAAAAGACAGATACTTACCTACCGGTCCGGAACTTTCTCAGAGTGCCCAATTATTTGATATAAGTGGAGATAAAATGCAGCTTATCCTGGATTTCCCAACCATTGGAGAACCGCATTATGCCCAAGGAGTTTCGGCCGCCAAAATCAATAAAAACTCAACCAAATTCTTCAAAATTGATGAAAATGAAAACGCCTATGTTGCCAAAGGAGAAGGAAAGGCAAAAGTGGAAAGAAAAGGCAATGAAGTTCATGTTTACATGACTGCAATTCGTTCTCACTTTGCACCTGACAATATCGAAGGCGTAAAAATGGGGGATATTGTGTACTTCCATGTTACCAACCTAGAACAAGATTGGGATGTTCCACATGGATTTGCCGTAAAAGGCGCCTCCAATGCCGAACTATTAATCATGCCAGGTGAAACTCAAACTTTGAAATGGGTGCCGGATAAAGTTGGAATTTTCCCTATGTATTGCACTGACTTTTGCAGCGCCTTGCACCAGGAAATGCAAGGGTATGTTCGGGTATCACCGGCCTCTAGCAAAGTTCCATTAAGTTATTCTACCGGCAAAACCAATACAGAGCCGGCCACCAATTAACAACCTCCACACACAACCGGGTGGGATCTTTACCTGACCTTTCTTTGTCAAATTGAATACAGGCAATTGTCAGGTAATTTAAGTTAGGTTTCCTTTTTAACCCTATGGGAAACCTAACTTAAACCCACTCTTATTTTTGAGGTTGGGCTAATCTTTCATCCTCCAAATGTCTAAAGCCTTTCCAAATGGGAAGTCCGGACCTTTCCAAGCATCCAATTTTCGATATAAACCAACTTATTTTCTACTTGTGAAACCTTATAATCTAACAAAAACTACTCGAATCCTTTCTATTATCTCAGGAATTGCCTTATTGGTCGTGCTTTTCCTACCCATTTGGAGAATTGATTTGGAGGCGCCACAATATCCGGAGGGATTGGCCTTATTCATTCATGCCAACGATTTAAAAGGTGATGTAGAAATCATCAATGGACTCAATCATTACATCGGAATGAAGCAATTACATACCGAAGATTTCCTTGAATTCAAAGTTCTTCCATACTGCATAGTATTCTTTTCCATTTTATTCTTGAGTGTCGCCCTATTTAATCGAAAAAGACTCTTCTATCTCGCCTTTAGTCTGTTCGTAGTTTTTGGAGTTGGTGCGATGGTTGATTTTTGGAAATGGGAATATGATTATGGGCATAACCTTTCCCCTGGAGCTCCCATTGTAGTGCCCGGCATGGCATATCAACCTCCATTAATTGGATTTAAGCAGCTTTTAAATTTTGGGGCATACTCCTTCCCTCATATCGGAGGTTACCTCTTTATTGTATCGGGTTTATTGCTTGCGATTGGCGTATATTTGGAATGGACCTTCAAAAACAAATCCAACGCTAAGCCAATTCTATCCATTACATTTCTGGCATTTACCCTTCTTTTCTCCGGTTGTGAAACCAAACCCGAAAAAATTATCATCACTAAAGAAAACTGTGAATACTGCAAAATGACCATCATGGATGCCCGATTCGGTGCAGAACTCATTACACCAGGAGGGAGAATTTACAAATTTGACGATCCCATTTGTTTAAAAAACTACCTAAGTTCCAAAAAAATCGACGCAAACAGCGGATATAAACTATACTTCACAGAATTTGAACCTCCCTACGATTTAATCCCTTCCAACCAATGCTTTTGGGTAGAAAACGACTCCATTGCCGGTCCTATGCAAGGTAAAAAGTTGAATTTTAGATCGGCGGATAAACAAAGCTATTGGATCAAATTATTAAATGGGAAACCAGGACGATGGTAAGCATATGAAACACTTGCATTCCTTGTTTTTACTGACCTTTTTGGTGCTTTCCGTTTCCGTTTTAGGGAAAAAATGGGAAGTTGGTCCGGGTTTACCTCTTCATTCTATTAAAAAGGCCTTAACCTTATCTCAACCTTTCGACACCCTATTTATTCAACCCGGAATTTATAAGGAAGGAAACATTGCTATCCATAAACCGATTTTTATCCTTGGCAAATCCAAACCCATTCTGGATGGAGAAGGAAAATTCGAAATTCTCTCCATTTTCGCTTCAAAGGTCCATATTGAAGGATTATGCGTACGAAATTCCGGTCATTCCAGTGTCAATGATTTTGCAGGCATTAAAATTTACAATCAAAAGCAGGTATGTATACTTAACAATGACTTACAAAACTGCTTTTTTGGTATATATTCCCAAAATTCCAGTCAATGTCAAATTGAAAATAACCACCTACTCTCCGCATCCATTCAAGAACAACAAAGCGGAAATGGTATCCATTGTTGGAAATGTTCTTTGATGAAAATTACAGGAAACACTATTCAAGGACATCGGGATGGAATTTATTTTGAATTTGTTTCCAATTCCTTTATTTGGCATAACCTTTCAACTCAAAACTTAAGGTATGGCTTACACTTTATGTTCTCCAATCAAGACACCTATCTGGGAAATCATTTCCTCAATAACGGTTCCGGAGTTGCTGTCATGTTTTCAAACCATGTAAAAATGTACTACAATGTATTTGAAGAGAACTGGGGTGATGCATCTTATGGTTTATTACTCAAAGAAATTTCGGATGGTGAAATTTTACGGAATGTTTTTATCAAAAACACCAGTGGAATTTTCATGGAAGGAGCGAGTAGATTACTTATTCAGGATAACCGCTTTCAGTCAAACGGCTGGGGAATGAAAATACAGGCCAGTTGCATGGATTTAACTGTATTTCACAATGGATTTTATGGAAACACCTTTGATGTTGGCACCAATGGAACCTTATCATTAAACCGTTTCTACCAAAATTATTGGGATAAATACAAAGGCTACGACCTCAATAAAGATGGTCTCGGCGATTCTCCATTCCGTCCTATAAGTCTATTTAGTGTTGTCATTGAAAACAATCCCCCCTCCCTCCTACTTTTTCGAAGTATGGTAGCCGGATTGATGGATGAATCGGAAAAACTAATTCCTTCCCTCACCCCACTTGATTTATTTGATGATCAACCCTTAATAAAACCATTAAAACCATGATCAGGGTTAGCAATCTTGACAAATCATTTGGAAAGTTAAAAGCCTTAAACAAGGTCCAATTCACTGCCGAAAAGGGCGAATGTATTGCCTTGCTTGGCCCCAATGGATGCGGAAAAACCACCCTAATAAAATGCTTACTTGGTATGGTTATTCCGGACAATGGTACTATTCTCATTAAAGGTGAATCGATTCAAGGAAATTGGGAATACAAAAAACAGATGGGCTATATGCCTCAAATTGGACGATATCCGGAAAACATGACTATTGAACAATTGTTCACCATGGTTACCGACTTGAGAAAATCAAATACCGATTTGGATCTCGAATTGGAAAATGAATTTCAGATAAAAAAAATCCAACACCAATTGCTTGGTCAATTGTCCGGAGGTACCCGTCAAAAAATTAGTGCATGCCTGGCCTTTCTATTTAATCCGGATATTCTTATTCTAGACGAACCTACCGCAGGTTTAGATCCTTTGTCCTCTGAAATCTTGAAAAGTAAAATTCAAAAGGAGGTAAAAAATGGAAAAGTTGTATTAATAACCTCCCACATTCTAAGTGAATTAGACGATTTGGTTTCCCATGTCATGTATATGGAAGAAGGCAAAATACACTTTCAAAAAACCATGGAGGAACTAAAAAAAGATACCGGAACCGACCGCCTGAACAAAGCTATTGCCCACTATTTAAGGAAGCAGTTGATATGAGAAAAATAATCAAATACATACTCATAGATATCCTTAAGAACAAAACCTTGTTGGGATACACCTTCCTGCTTCTCGGCATTAGTTTAACCGTTTTACAGTTGGAAGATTCCACTCAAAAAGGCTTATTAACGTTACTAAATTTGGCTTTATACCTGGTTCCACTAGTAACCCTAACCTTTTCAACCACTTACATCTACAATAGCGCAGAATTTATTGAGGTCCTCGTTAGTCAACCTAACCAAAGAAATACCATCTGGATTGGATTATTTTGGGGACTAAGCTTATCTTTCTCTATTTCTTTCTTTCTTGGAATTGGCATTCCTGTATTGTTCTTCATCCCCTTTTACCTTGGCATTTTATTTATAGGAATAGGGCTTAGTCTTTGCTTCGTATTTGTTTCTCTTGCCATGGTTGTTTCAGTATACACCAAGGATAAAGCCAAAGGTTTAGGCTGGTCATTGCTTGTTTGGATGGGGATGTCAATACTTTTCGATGGACTTCTATTATTTTTAACCTATCAATTATCCGAATATCCGATTGAAAAATACATGGTTGGTTTTGTTATGCTTAACCCCATTGATTTGGCCCGAATAGCTATTATTTTGAAGTTGGATATTTCAGCAATTCTTGGCTATTCAGGTGCCTTATTTCAAAGTTATTTTGGGTCTACTTTTGGAATAGCTTTGTCAGGAATATCTTTGCTTATCTGGATAATTCTTCCCCTTACTCTTTCTATAAGAAAATTTAGAACCAAAGATTTATAACATGAAAAAGGAACTTAGCACCGTAACCGAAATCAAATGGATGGTGGATGAATTTTACGAGTTAGTAAAGAAGGATGAAATTTTGGCTCCCTTTTTTTCAAAAGTCAATTGGGAAAAACACCTGCCTACCATGTATAAGTTTTGGGAAAACACCTTGTTTTATACCGGTAGCTATTCAGGCAATCCCATCCTATCGCATCAGAAACTTCATCAGAAAAACCCTTTACATGAGGAACTTTTTTCCAGGTGGCTTGCCCTCTTTATTCAAAACCTGGAAACTCATTTCGAAGGCGAAAAAATGGAATTGGCTAAGCAAAGAGCCACCAGCATCTCCACCGTCATGATGATTAAAATTCTACCTTTCCCAGGCCAATAGAAAGCCTATCTTCGCACCAAATTAAACGTATGAAAGTTGAGATTTGGAGCGACGTTATGTGTCCATTCTGTTACATTGGTAAACGAAAATTTGAACTTGCCCTGCAAGCCTTTGACCAACCAGACAAGATTGAAATAGAATGGAAAAGCTTTCAGTTAAACCCCAATTTAATAAGCCAACCTGATTCTATTTCCATTCACCAATACTTGGCAGAAGCAAAAGGTTGGCCCCTAGAAAAAGCCATACAACTAAATCAACAGGTTGCCGAAATGGGCAAGGAAGTTGGATTGGATTTTCATTTCGAACTCGTTAAGGTAACCAATACTCTCTTGGCTCACCGGTTCTTGCAATTAGCCAAAAGCCATGAAATAGGCAACCAGGCCAAAGCTGAGCTTTTTCGAGCTCATTTTGTGGAAGGAAAAGCCGTTGACCAGGAAGAAACCCTACTCGAAATTGGCAAAACTATAGGCCTACCAGAAGACTCTATTCGCTTGCTCTTTCATTCCGATAGTTATTTGGATGAGGTAAGAAAAGACCTCTACGAAGCACAACAACTCGGAATTCGGGGTGTGCCCTTTTTTGTATTTGACCATAAATTTGCCGTTTCCGGTGCACAAAGTCCCGAGATTTTTATCCAGGCTTTAAAAAAAATGAAGGCAGAAGCTAGTATCGCATAATTTATATAGCTGATTACAAATTAATTACAGTCGATTTAGGCATTTTTAGCAATACCCCCTTCCCATTGACGTTGTTCTAATAAACCACACGTCATGAGAATCCTTTCCCTTCTAGCTGCACTTATCCTAGGGATAAATGCTTTAGCACAAAAAACAGTCCTGGTTCATAATGTGTATTTTAAACAGGGTCAGGTTGGTTTGGATGAAACCCAAAAACAAATTCTGGAATCCATTGCCCTGAAAATTCAACCGGGGCAATGCATCATGATTTTCCCACTTACGACAGAAGGGAGCACACGAGATA